>JAISNF010000492.1 GCA_031276415.1 Planctomycetaceae bacterium | reverse complement strand
GATCGCACTCCGTCACCCGGTTTCAACTCGTATAGTTCATAACTTCCGTCAGACTTGATTGCACCGCTTGCTTGATAGGGCGAATTGGTAAACATAACACCGCCGGAAGTTAAAGGTGTTCCGTCATCGAATTTAACGGTTCCCGTCACTTTGGACTGACCGCAACCAAAAATGAAAGGCAAAACCAACACAAAAAGGATAAAATAGTTTTTCATAGTATTTTCAAAATTAAAAAATGTTTTTTTATTAACAGGTTTTTATTTCAGGTAGGCGACGTTTCGCCTGGTATTGTGATATTTTTCTTCGCCCTGACAAGGGCAACATAAACCAGCCCGCCGCAACGCGGCGGGTAACATCACCAAATAATTCACGCCCTGAAAGGGCAATATATATGATTGATAGTGGAGAGTTTCGCAATGCGGATTAAAAACGTTTTGGTAAATAATTCCGCTTGCGGCATTATCCACTCTTAACTATTGTATCCTGCCCTTTCAGGGCGAAATTAGGGTTGGTGATTAACCCTACCCGTTGGGTAGGGCTGGCTTGTATTGCTCTTTCAGAGCGGAGGAAACATATTTTTTCACGTACCTGAATAATTACAAAAATAGACATAGTTGATAGTAAATAGTTACGCAAACGATTTTATTGTAACTTCTGAATCAGATTGCGCAACTATAAACTAAATTACGGTAATTCTACTATTCCACCATCGCTAACATCTGCCAACATCAAAAGCATAATATAGGCAGTGTTATTTTGAATAGGGATTACCGAACCATCACCTCTGAGAAAATTACAAATTCCCGGATGATAACTACCGAAACCATATCCAGCATTGGGTTCGAGTGCTACCACATCCTCTGCCCGCTTGACAAGTGTCGAAGCACCACCACCGTAAGGTGCCATTATACGCGACATAGCAGAATAATTACTGGCAGCTTGATAAAAGCCGCAACAATCACCTCGTACTGTTGCGGTACTATAACTACTTGGAACAATACCACTTGAAACAGCATTGTTAACACACTTACCAACATAATCCGGGGGAATATATTTTTCTCCAACAACAAGTTGATTACTGGTTCCATCAGTCCAGTTGGCAAAAGAATTGGAAGTTTTCCATGTACTGAGATTACCGGCAACTTGTAACGCCGACATCTTAAACGGTGAATTGCTTTTGCGATTCACCGCCCAGGACGATTCATAATTTGACCGAGTAGAGAATGCAATAGTGTACCAAAGATAAATATCCGTAGCCGTTGTTTGACCGGCTGGGATAGTGGCTGCTCGTAGGTAAATGACCGGAGCATAGTCGGTTTGCGGACCAGGCATGTGTTCTTCAGTGAAAGCAACACCACTTCGGCGTGAAGGACATTTGATAATGGGAATGGAACCATGGGCTTTTTTTTCTTCTGGTGTTAAGCTTCCCCAATAAGATTGGAAAACTTCTGCAATACCTGTTATTGTGGTGGTGGCAGGGTTATCGTAAGAGATGATGTTATCGTAAAGTGATTGTTGTTCAATATACGGTAACAGCAAAGCCCAAAAACCTGGACGATCCGCCTCAATGAAATATGGCGGTAATCCCGATGTGTTATCGTGAAAATTGTGTATTCCGATACCGGTTTGTTTTAGGTGATTGGTACACGTCATTCTTCTTGCCGCCTCTCTTGCTGCTTGAACAGCAGGCAACAAAAGAGCGATTAACGCACCGATAATCGCAATTACCACAAGAAGTTCGACTAACGTGAAGCCGAACGGTGAAGAGCGGAAACGTTGTAAGAGGTTTTGTGAAAAGAGTTTAGAGCGAAAACAATCTTTACGGTTTGCTCTACTCTTTCCATTCCAGATAGCCCCCCCCCCCCTGGTTTACCCAGACTACCATGTTTAACATTTGCTGGAATTTTTCCGTGAAAATTCCATAAAACACAACCAAACATCCCATTAAATTTTCCATTGTTAAACTCCTTAGTTTTTACAAAGGTTTTTGAAATAACCACCAACACGTTTGCCGAAAAACAAATCGGCAAGAAATAACGCATTGTGGTCGAGTCAAGTGTCAAAGCGTATCATAACTTCCATTAGTGTCAATAGGGGGGATATTTTCTTTTTTTTCAAAGATTTTCAAAAATTCGGCATTTACCAAAGAATTTCGTCATTATTCAGAAAAATAATCAAATTTAATTCGTTTGTGACCGTAAATTCGGAAATAATATCAACCGGCGCAACTGTTCAGGCGAACAGTTACCTGCCAACTATTCATTAAAAAACAATCTGCGATTATCTGCGTAATCTGCGGACAAATTTAAAAATCGTCCGCAGTCTATCTGCGAAATCTGCGGATGCGTCTCTTTCAGCGTTCTTTGCGGACTTCATTTTCTTTTGTCTGTGTTTCTGTGGTAAAAATAAAACAGGCGGTTACTTTTAGGCGATTACTTTTGAGTTTGTTAAGAAATGAATTATTTTTTTTATAATACTTGTAGTTTACAATCAGGTATTGTATAATCTGATTTCGTTACATTTGTATATTACTAAACCGTGAAACCATAAACCGAAAAATATTAAACTTGAACCCAATGAATCGACGTCATTTTTTACAATCCACATTGGCTATCTCACTTCTTGACGGCGTTATCACAACAAATACGCCGGCAGAATCGCCTCAACCTTCATTTCAGGAACTACAAAACATGAATACTACAAAACCAATTTTAATCGCCGCCGACCCGTTTGCTGTTACACTCAAAGACGCTTTGTGTGTCCACCTCAAAGAAAAAGGTTACGAAATTATTGATCTCGGAGCAACCAAAGATAAAGAAATCCCCTATTTCGAAAGTGCTCCCAACGTCTGCAAAACAATTCAAACCGGAAAAGCAGATCGGGCAATTTTACTTTGCGGAACCGGAATGGGAATGTCCATCGTCGCAAACCGGTTCAATGGAATTGTCGCCTCCGTTGTAGAATCAGTGTTCGCCGCAAAAATGTGCCGCGTTATCAATAACGCTAATGTCCTTTGTCTCGGCGCAATGATTTGGGGCGACTGGATGGCAAAAGAAGCGGTTGATGTTTTTCTCGCAACAAAATTCACCGAAGGACTCGAACCACTCGCCGATTTTCTCAAAGATGCCGAAAAAAAAGTTGAGGCAATCCGTGATAAAAATTGATCGAAAATTGATCGAACAATTGATCGAAATTTGATCGAAATTTGATTGAACAATTGATTGAACAATTTTAATCGGCGATTGATCCTTTCCATTTTTTTTCAAAACAATAAATCTTAAACCTCAATGTTTTCCATTGTACTTGGAACCAATAACAAGAAAAAAGGAGCCGAATTAACAGAATTACTCGCTCCATTCAATATTGAAGTTCGGATATTGGCTGATTTTGAGAACAAAATTGATGTTGTCGAAGACGGAACAACCTTTCTCGAAAACGCACGAAAAAAAGCATCCGAACAAGCACGATTTTTGAAAGCATGGGTAATCGGCGAAGATAGCGGACTTTCTGTTGACATTTTGGGCGGTGCACCCGGTGTTTATTCGGCACGATACGCCGTGTTATCGGAAAAATCAGAAAAATCGGAAAAAATTTCCGAAAAATTTTCCGAACAACTCAACGCTTCTGATGAAGACAACAACCGGTTGCTCCTCGAAAAACTTGGTAATACTCCATTGGAAAAAAGAACCGCTCATTATACTTGTGCGGCTGCTCTTGCCGATCCCAACGGAAATATTCAAAAAGAATACGAACAATATTGTCGCGGAAAAATTCGGTTTGAACCGGCAGGAACCGGCGGATTCGGCTATGATCCTTTGTTTGAAATTACGGAATATCACCGGACATTCGGCGAATTGACCTTAGCAGTCAAACAAACGATCAGCCATCGCGCCCGAACAATGCGTCTGTTAATTCCAACAATTATTCGTATCGCTTCAGAAAATTCCTGATTGTGAACTTCCAAAAACCACAAATTTATTTTTATTAACCACAGAGAACACAGAGTTCACAGAGAAGAAAATTAAAAAAAAAAATTATTTTAGATCAAAAGTCAAATATTAAATAATGTTTTGATTCCAATTAAAAATGTCCTCTGTGCTCTCTGTGGTTTTAAAAAATAAAGTTGAGTTTTTAGAAGTACATATTTGTGGCTTTTAGAATGATTTCGGAGTTATAGAGTTTGTAAGCATTTTCCAATTGGTCAACGGTTGCCGTTCCTTCGTGAATCCAGATTCGGTATTGAAGGCGGATTTCTTCGTCGGGTTGAAACAATCGGTCTTTCACTCCGGGCCAACCAACACACAACGGTCCATAATATCGCGTCAACCATGTCGGCGGAAAATCGGGATGCGTTTTGGGAACAAAAATAGCCGCACCGCTCGGCGTATCGCGTCCATCAAATTTCGACGTGTAATCTGCCCAAGCCAACGGAGTTTCGGGCAAATCTTTTTGCGCAACACCATCGGGAGTCGTAATCGTATTAACTTCACTGTGTTTGGCAAGCACATTTTTTTTGTTACGCTCGTTTTCGGGAATAAACGGCTTGAACCGAACCGACAAACCGCCGTAACTTTTTCCTTCACTCCCGCGAAGTGAAACAGGTTTGCCGACAGGTTTCCAGAGAAATTCAAAATCAATCGCACGGCTTTGAATATTTTTTGTATCGGGAGAATTATCGGTTTGAATATTTTGAATACGGTGAACAATAATTTTAACTTGTTCAGACATAATTTTGTTTCCATTTTCCGGTTTACCAATAAACCAACCGTTTTCAACTTCAAAAATTGCGGTGTTATCGGTTATTTTTTTACCGATCCACCGGACAAAATATTGTTTGATTTCGGTGTTACTTGTCCAAAGGTCATATTGTTTAATTGTGCCGTCTGGTTCGTGAACGCCAACATGAGGCCAAGTCCAAAATACGCCGTGATGATGATAATGATCCAAAGGAGCGTTGTCCGTCAAAACTTCGCCGTTAATACCGTGAAGCGGATGAACATAACAACCCGCCAACCGTCGCGGCTCTTTTTTGGGAACATTATTATGTTCAACCGCATCGAATTGATACGTTAAAACTTGTAAATCGCCTTCGGTGAGAACCAATTGTTTATTGTCATTCTCCGCAAATTGAAACGGTTCCGCCGCAAAAATCACAGCAGTATTCATAACCGTATTCGTGATTGTTTCCGTGAAAATCGTTGCGCAACAAAATTGAATCGCAACAATCAATAAAAATAATAATCTGCGAATTGCCATCGTAATCTCCTGTTACAAATTAATTAGTGAATAATTTAATTAGTTGTTTAGTTGTGTCCGGTATTGGTACCAATCAAATATATTGCCGCCGAACCGCAATTATAATTCTGTTTTATAATTCTGTTTTATAATTCTGTAATTCAATAGTCAATTGAAGGCAATATTATAAACGGAAAACTTGAGAAATAAAAGAGTCCGCAGATTGTTTTGTAAAGTGTCCGCAGATGACGCAGATTGTTTTAAAATTTGTCCGCAGATTGCGCAGATATTCGCAGATGATTTTTAAAATAGAAAGCAACAAAAAAATTGTTTGTCTATTTTGTTGTTTCGTATTCTCAAAAGACAATCTGCGCTCATCTGCGTCATCTGCGGACAATTTTTTGTGGTAAAATAGGCAGTTACTCTTTTTGGTTGTGTATTTACCGGTTGTTCTTTTTTCGGGGCATAGAAGTGTCCAACGTTCCTTGACCGGCAAACGGCGGTTTTTCAAATGTCTGACCATCACCGGTAACCCGCGGATCACCTGTCGAAATTAAAATGTTCATAAGACGTTGGGAAAGCGTTTGACGTATTTCAGTGTACTCGGAATCCTCCGCAACATTGACAAGATAATCAGGGTCTCGCCGTAAATCATAAAGTTCCTCGCCGGAACGTTTGCCAAAAGCATAATCCCAATACGCTTTCCATTGCGGATCGTTTTCACACAAAAGAAGCCACGTTTTGGTCGGACTGGCATCAAAATCAGGAAATGAATAACCCGTGTCAATACTTTTTTGTTTCATTTCCTCTGGCGAATCACCGGTTGTTTGATGATAAGGATCACCCATTGGATATCGTTCCGGTTTAAAATTACGAATGTACAAAAAATCTTTTGTTCGGATGGATCGTTGAGGATAAGGCGTGTAATCGGCTCTGGCACTGTCGTAATGCCGCTCGCGTCCTGTTACAACATAATCACGGTTTGAATCAATTTGCCCGTTTTTTTCCGAAAGAAGCAACGGCAAAATACTCCGCCCCGTCATACAATCCGGCGGCGTTAAACCGGCAATTTCAAGAAATGTCGGCGCAATATCCGTCATGTTAATAAAATCGTCAACAGTTCTGCCGCCTTTGATTTTATCGCCCCAACGAACAAACAACGAAACTTCCGTACCAAGATTGTAAAGATTACATTTTCCGCGCGGAAAACCGGGAATTCCATGATCACCACTCATAACAATAACAGTATTATCGAGTTTTCCGATTTCTTCTAACTTTTTGAGAAAACGTTCCAAAACGGCGTCCAACGCAAGCACTTCACCAAGATAATCACAAAAATCTTCGCGAACTTCGGGAACATCAGGCAAGAATTGAGGCAATTTTCCCTTCAAATCATCAGGATTCAAATCCCACAACGCCTTACCCGAACCTTTTTCCCAAGTCCGGTGCGTGTTTGTGGGACCGAAATAATAGCAAAAAGGTTGATTCTTTTTTTCTGGAGTTTGTTCACCATCGGCGAGGAACTGTTCAAAATTTTTCAGACATTCATGATAAATTTCTTCTTTTGCATTTTCGCGGTTTTTTCCTTTGGCGACTAAATCCGTAACGACATGGGAAAAGCGGTTAAACCGGTTTCCGGCTTTGCTATACCGTGTTCGGTTTCCGCCGAAGGGAGCATCGGAATTAAGACCGGGTCCCCACGCTTTGTATGTGAATCCGATTCGATAACCTGCTTGTTCCAACAGCAACGGAAAAACCGGAATTGTTTCATCCCACAAAGCGGGGCGAAGAATTGCTCCGCGTCCGGTTCGGTAAAAATATTGTCCTGAAAAAAGCGAACTACGGCATGGAGTACAAGACGGCGATGTAATATGGGCATTGGTAAAACAAACGCCCTCACGACCAAGCCGATCAATATTGGGTGTTTTGATTGTTTGATTGGCTTTATTTTTTGAGTAAATACTCGCATAACGTCCCCAATCATCAGCAAAGAAAAAGAAAATATTCGGACGTTTATTTCCTTCTTTATTTTCCTTAACAGTTTTATCCGGTGATTGAGCCGAAATCCGATCAACACCCAAAATGAAAACAGAACCCAATAAAATAATCGCAATAAAAAATAGTTGTCTAATCATTTTTCTAATTTCAAAAATTGGTAATTGTTCAATTGGTAATTATTTCGTTAATTATACAATAGTTCCCATTTTTAACCACAGAGAACGCAGAGTTTACAGAAAAAAATTTGTCCGCAAGTGACGCTGATAATTGCAGATGATTTTTAATAATACGAAACAATAAAACAGACAAACATTTTTTTGTTGCGTTATATTTTAAAAATTCATCTGCGTCTATCTGCGTCTATCTGGGGCATCTGCGGACAATTTTTAAAACAATCAGCGTTTTCTGCGGACTTGTTTCTTTACGATGAATCCTGTCAAAAAAGTAAATTTATTATTGAAAACAACCGATAGGAAACAAGGTTATGACTCAAAAATTGTTTGCATTTTGGGAGATTGTCAAGAAATGGCGGTAAATTTAATGTCGGCTTATCAACATAATAGTAATTATCAATATAATAGTAAATCAAATGTTTGTTACCGGACAATGGTATCAACATTTTTATTTTTGCTTTTCGTTTATTTTTCTTTTTAGCGTATCTAATCATACAGGTATTGGAGATAATTGGTTATGGATAAAACAAAAAGCGCAAAACCATACAGAATAAATGGTCAAATAGGTTGTCGATTAAACCGGAATTTCCAGATAAAAATTTGTTTGATATTGATTTTGACTGTTTTCGGGGCAGTCATGGTTCCGGCGCAATCTGTCCCGTCAGCGTTGGTGACGCCATTACCGCCGTCAACTCCGCGTCAAACTCCGCGTCAAACGCCGCGTGCTTTGGGGCAAAAATATATCGAAGAAGTCTGGCACGAACTGGAAACCGCAAACTTCGCAACCCCTACATTTGAAGAACTCGGAACACTTCACGAAGGTTATTCGCTTGAGGAACTCTGGGAAATTGCCCAAACATCTCATCCGTCACTTCGGCAAAAAGCGAATCTTATTACCGCAGCCACCGGCAAACGTCTTCAGGCAGGACTGTATCCCAATCCAATCCTCACTTATAGCGGTGATAATTTGGGTGTTCATGGTAAAATCGGTAAACATGGTCTCAGTGTTACTCAAGAAATTGTTACGGCGAAGAAGAAAAAACTTAATCGTGCGATTACTTCGTATGATGTTGAGGCAGCCCGCAAGATTTATGCGATGGAATGTGCAAGATTACAGAATGATTTGCGAATTGCTCATTGTGAAATGCTCCATGCAATTTTAATACAAAAAGTTGACGAATTTGCACAAGATCTTAGCCGCGATCTTTTGCATGTTGCATTAACGTTGCAAGAGCAGGGGAAATCCCGATCAATTGACGTGTTACAATTTCGGACGATGCTTAATACGGCGGATTTAATTTTTAAACAGACAAACAACAACCGGTTTGCCGTATGGCAACGTTTGGTATCAATTATGGGGACGCCGGATTTACCGTATCAACCGGTTCGTGGTTCTTTGATTGATCATTCACTTCCGCGCGACTGGCAAAGCACTTGGGCGCAATTTCAGCAAACAAGTCCTCAATTGGTGTTAGCGCGGTTGAAAACTGCTCAGGCAAGAATGTATCTGGCTCGTGAAGAGGCGGAACAAACTTCAAATGTTTTTGCAACATTTTCACTTGCCCGTGATATTCCGGCGGAAACAACCGTTCCTTTTGTTGGTATTTCGGTTCCGTTGAAAATTTACGACAAAAATCAAGGAAATATTCTCAAAGCCCGTTCGGAGGTTGCGGCGACACAGCGTGAAGTTGAACGAATTACGTTGGCTCTTCACAAACACTTATCGACTATTTTTTATGATCACAACAACGCTTGTGAGTTGATTCGTGTTTATGAAACAAATATCATTCCCGATTCTTTTGAAGCGTTACGGCAAATTGGGGAAAGTTATTACAAAAATGAAATGACCTATTTGGAACTGTACGCTCAACGTCAGGCGGTGGTCAATATTTTGATTCGTTATATTGACGCCCTAAAAACAAAAGCGGTAACAACAATCCTCATTGACGGAATGCTTCTCGAAGGAACTCTAAATTAAAAACCACAAAATTTTTTTATTAACCACAGTAACCGCAAAGGACACAGCACAGAGGAATTTTTTAATTGAAATCGAAGCGTTTGGCGGTACGAATTACAAAATAGGGGGAATAGATAATTTGGTAATACGGATTTTTCGTTAAAATCGATTTATTTTTCCAAATCTGCAAGGTCTGTTAAACCGATACACCTATTAGAGCCGATATAACCGAATGAATCATTTGATTCTGGAAGAAACATTGTTTAGAAATCGAATAATGTTTTTTGTCTATTGGTAGAGGAAATTAAAATGTCTTGCAGAATAAACAGGTTTCATGTTGCGATTTTAGGTGTTGTCCTTTTTGCAGTTCAGGCGTTTGCGCAACCGCTCCCAATGGACAAACAAACGAATCTGGCAGTATTACCGATTCGTGTTGTCAATGCCCATGATGTCAGTGATGATACCAATGCTGTTGCCGATACCGATGTTGTCAATGTCCATACTTCCATTTATTTGGGACAGGATGAACCGCCAACCGAACGGAAAGGTTTCGGTTTGGCGGATCGGCTTAAACGGATATTTACGAATTTAACAAAAGACGATACGGAACTTGATGATACACTGCCAAATAATCCTCAAGATTCCGTCCGTACTATTACTTTGCCGTCAGTTCCGACACGACCGCCGAAACCGCCAACCGCCTCGGAAATAAAAGAATCAGTCGAAAATCCCGATCAATCCACTGAACGCCGCACAACAGATCGGCGTACCACGCCGGAAAGACGACGCGAAACAACCAATTCCAGCACCGGAAAAATTTCCGCTCCACTTTCCGATGAAAATACGGATCGGAATATTGATCGGAATACGGATCGGAATATTGATTCGGGCGATTCGGAAGAGAGTATTTTTCAACGCATGGGCACAATGCGTAAACAGATTTTCGATAAACAACATCTTAATGAAAACGCATACCGCGAATTAAATTCACCTAAACCCAATGTTCGTGAACCGGCTGTTCGTGAACCGGTTGTTCGTGAACCGGCATCGAATTTTCCCACAACAAGACCAACTCCGACAACCACACGCCGAACACCGGCTCAACGGACAAGATTGGACGAAATTACCCCGACTCCGCAAGTTCCGGCAAATCCCAATGCCGTCTCAACAGATGATGACACAATTAACAAACCAATTCATCGAACAGAATCTGAACATGTTGCAGAAAGGAAAATACCAACTCGCGGATTATCAGGAATCAATACGGAACCTAATAATACCAGCACCCGCTCCGTTTATCCGACAACACAATCTCCGGTTCAATCATTGCAAAATGAAAATAATTTATTGCGAATGGCACGACCGCGTGAACAAGAAAAAATTCCCAATGTGGGAGAATATAAAATTGCGCCGAAAGATGTCAAATTAAATCGTCCGGAAAGAACAATCGCCACAGAAACCGAAACGGTTTTGCAGGAAACAGCGTTGCGCGAAACTGCGATACAAGGTTACACCACACAAAGTTTTGCCGAAACTTTGAACAATTCCGTTAATAACCCCGCTAATCCCGCCAATCCCGAACGCGAAAAGAAATTGCTCGTCAGTCCGCGACTCGAAGTAGAAACTGAAGGCGATCCGCGTGCGATTGTCGGTCAGGAAGCACTTTATCGCATCAGAATTATCAATCGAGGCAGTTCCTCCGCAGAACAAATTGTTCTGACTGTTGAAATTCCCACTTGGCTCGAAATTGCACAACCGGAAATCAGCGCAGGAACAACTTCAATTATTCCACGCGAAAGCAATAAAGAATCTCGCGATTTCGTTTGGAAAGTCAGCCGTATTGAAGCACAAGCCGAAGAATTGCTCGTGTTACACCTGATTCCGCAACAACGGAAATCGGTGGATTTGAGAATTAAATATGATTTTTTCAAACCGGCAACTGTTGCGAAAATTATTGTGCAAGAACCGATTCTGGAAATGGAATTGCAAGGTCCGGACGAAGTTCTTTGGGGAACCAAAGTTGGTTACAAATTACTTGTTCGTAATTCCGGTAACGGCGATACGGAAAATGTTAAACTTGAATTACTCCAAACGGGTTCGGATATGCAATCCTGTGAATTACCGGTTTTGAAAGCGGGTGAAGAGCAGGTGATTGATGTTGAAGTTTGGACTGGAAAGCAGGAACATATTGACATCAATATTTTGGCAACCGGTCAATATGATATAACTGCCAAAGTCAATAAACGGGTCAGTGTTTTACGTCCTAATATTGTTATGGCGGTTGATTCACCGACAGTTCAGTTTGTCGGCAGTCCGGCGGAATTTCAGATTAAGGTTCAAAATATCGGTAACGCTGCGGCACGGGATATTGTGTTGTCGGCGGGAATTCCTTTGGGCGCAAAATTTATTTCGTGTACTTCCGGCGGCGAGTTGACGCCTGAAAATCAAATCGTTTGGAAAATTGATTCTATTTTGGTAGGAGATGTTTTTTCGGCATCGGTGGTTTGTGAACCGAAACGTGAAGGAACTTGTAAATTGGAAACTTCTATCAGTGATAAAAGCGGCGAGTTAGCGAATTGTGTTGGTTCGTTTGAAGCCGAAGCCATTGTCGAGTTAAAACTGGAAGTTGAAAATCCGCAAGGTCCTGTTGAAATTGGACAAGAAGCAGTGTACACATTAAATGTAACAAATCGCGGAACCAAAACAGCGGAAAATATTGAAATCAAAGCGGCATTCGGCGGAGGTTTGGAACCTTACGAAGTCGAAGGCGAAAACGCTTTCATGAGTGATGGTCAGGTCTTTTTCGATAAAATTCCAACCGTTACATCAGGACAAAATGTCGTCTTAAAAATCAAAGCCAAAGCCGACAAACCGGGTAATCATCGGATTCGCACCGAAGTAATCTGCGCCGCCGCCAATGTTCATTTGGTCAATGAAAACACGACCTATTTTTATCAAAAACAAAAAGGTAAAAATACAACAGTTGCAACAAGCGATTCGACCACCTCAACACCAACGCCCGCTACTTCAACACCAACTTCAGAAACGCCAACTAAAACAGAAGACCCTTTTCTAAAATAAAAAATCTGTAATAATTTAAGTAGTGTTTAGTGGAATTGGGAATAATTCAAAAAAAGTTACCTGCTTCCGAATTGCCCAATGTTACTAAATAATTACAAGATAATTACAAAATATTTTTATTTTTATGGGTTTTCTATGCTTACTATATTTGAACATAAAAAAGAACTTCCTGTTTTGACGGATCGTATTGTCGAATCGTACCGCGAAACAAAATTGATTCATCATCTTGATCATTGCCCACTGCCGAATTATAACGTTGTCATTGAAGTGATCGAAGACCTGAAAGAAATCATCTATCCGGGTTATCGTAACCGTGATCGGCTTCATTCGTCAAACGTGATTTATCATATCGGTGAAATTGTTGATCGGCTTTATGATCGGCTTGCTGTTCTTTTTGAACGTGCACTCTGCCACGGCGAAGGTAATAACGAACAATGTGAACCGGAAAAACTGTCTTCAGTAGAACAAATCGCCCGTCAAAAAACAATTGAATTTTTAGAACAAATTCCCGATATTCGGAAAAAATTGGCAAAAGATGTGGAAGCGTCGTATGTTGGTGATCCGGCGTGTAAGTCGTTGGATGAAGTGATTTTTTGTTATCCGGGACTTGAAGCAGTAACCGTGTATCGTTTGGCGCACGCCTTGCATGAGTTGAAAATTCCGCTCATTCCGCGAATGATGACCGAATGGGCACACAGCAAAACCGGAATTGATATTCATCCCGGCGCAGTTATCGGCGAATACTTTTTTATTGATCACGGAACCGGAATTGTTATTGGCGCAACAAGTATTCTTGGTAATTGGGTAAAACTTTATCAAGGTGTTACATTGGGAGCAATTAGTTTTCCCAAAGACGAGACCGGCGAATTAGTCCGTAACACTAAACGACATCCAACTATTGAAGACAATGTTGTTATCTACGCCAACGCAACCGTTCTTGGCGGAAAAACGGTGATTGGTCATGATTCGGTGATAGGTTCCAGTGTTTGGCTAACTTATTCGATTCCGGCAGGAACAACCGTTTTGATTGAAAAACCCAGACTAAAAATCAAAGGTCCCATTATCGAACAAGATAATTGGCAAATCTAAAATTCGTAATCCGGTTTTTTTATTTTGTTTAACCACAGAAAAGAAAGTTGAGAGTTGATAGTTGAGAGTGGACAGTTTCGCAATGCGGAATTTTTACCAAAATGTTTTGGTAAAAATTCCGCTGAAATATTACATAATTTTTTAAAAAAATTCCTCGCTGTGAACTTTGTGTTCTCTGTGGTTAATAATCTGTGTTCTCTGTTGATTAATAAAAAAATTTTTTGCAGGCTCTGGAAATTTGTTTTTTAAACAGGTACAATGCGGGAACTTTACGTGTGGTTTGTCGAAACCGCACACAAATATTTCTCAATCCCAAAAAAGGAGTCCGTTTATGATGAAATCAACTCGTCGTAATTTTCTGAAAGCTGCAACAGTAACCAGTGTTGGTTTTCTCGTTGCAGAAGGAAACGCTCAAGAAACAAGTAATTCCCCCAATGAAAAATTAGGGGTCGCCTGCATCGGTGTTGGCGGTAAAGGCGGCGGCGATGCCGATAACGCCGCTAAATTCGGTAATGTTGTCGCCATTTGTGATGTCGACAAGCAAACACTTGAAAATAAAGGAAAAGGTGCCGCCTATCTTAAAGCAAAACAATATATTGATTTCCGCGAAATGCTCGAAAAGCATGAAAAGGAAATTGATATTGTTACGATCAGCACGCCGGATCACATGCACGCCGTTGCCACCTTAATGGCAATGCGAATGGGCAAAAGTTGTTACACGCAAAAACCGTTGACACGAACCATCTACGAAGCCCGAAAACTTGCAGAAGTGGCGAAAGAAACCGGAGTTTGTACCCAAATGGGTAATCAAGGAACCGCTTTGGAAACTTCCCGCACGGCAATCGCTTTGCTCAAAGCCGGCGTCATCGGGAAAACATTGGAAGTGTACGTTTGGTCAAATCGTCCGGTTTGGGCACAAGGTCCTGATCGCCGAATGACATTGGAACGTTTCGCCGATGATGCACGAAAAAAAGCCCCCGATAAAGCCGAAAAAGCAATTTGGGATAAATTCACCGATGTTCAACGGAATTTGACCCGACTTGATTGGAAACTCTGGATCGGAACCGCAAAATATCGCGAATTTTGGCCAGGAATCTATCATTCATTCCAATGGCGCGGTTGGTGGGATTTTGGCAGCGGCGCACTTGGTGATATGGCTTGCCATCAGGTAACAGTTCCGTTTGCGGCTTGCGGATTGAAAGACCCGACATGGGTTCGTGCCAAATCAACCGGTCACGATTTCGACAGTTATCCCGCAAGTTCCATCATCGAATTTGAATTTCCCGCCAACGAAGAACGCGGTAAAATCCCGTTCTGGTGGTATGACCGAAAAGGAAATCGCCCGCCGCAAGAAGTGTTTGCTCCTTACGGAATTGAAAAACCGACTGACAGCGGTGTGCTGATTGTCGGCGAAAAAGGAGCATTTTATAGCGGCGACGATTATTGCGGGAAATACGAATTTCGTGAAAAAGGCGGTAAAATTATCCCCGTCAATCCCGAAAAAGATTATCCTGATCTCAAAATTGATAAGGCAGAAGATAAAGGTAATTTTGACACGAACAACATGTACGAATTATTCCGTGCGGTTTATGCCAAAGACCCGAAAATTTGTCATTCCAATTTTGTTGATCGTGCCGGTCCGTTGACGGAAACGATTTTGCTTGGCAATCTTGCGGTTTGGGCGGCATCGAATGGCGGTCCTGATGGCACGATGGGTGATTGGGGCGAAAAGATCGAATGGGATGCCAAAAATCTTGTTGTTACCAACCTGTCCAGCCTAAAAACGCGGGGTGTTGCTGATCTTATCAAACCGGTTTACAGTGACGGTTATCGTCTTGATTAAAACCGTCCGAATTGGTTTGACAAATAAAATATTCCGCATGAAAACTAATTCTTTCCAAACCGTGTTTGAAAAAATGCGGTTCGGAAAGATTTTTTTTCGTAAGACTTATTTTTTATTAACCACAGAGGAAAGTTGAAAGTTGAGAGTGGATAGTTTCGCAGTAACTGTCTATTTTGTAATTATTTTAGTAACGTGAAAAAGATGTCTCCTACGCCCTGAAAGGGCAACACAAGCCAGCCCGCCGCAACGCGGCGGGTTTGTGTCCCAAATATCAAACGC
>JAISNF010000064.1 GCA_031276415.1 Planctomycetaceae bacterium | reverse complement strand
AATAAAAAAACGGTTATTAGGAGTTACTTATTTATTTTTTCGTTATTTTTTTCGTTATTTTTTCGGGCGAAACTTTTTTTGATGGGCGACAAGACTTGTTCCGCAACAAAAACTGTTTCGGAAATCAATGTTGCGATTCTGTTACTGAAAAACGAATACAACGCCAGGCAAGGAATGGCAACAAGTAATCCTTCAACAGTGGTGATTAAGGCGAGATAAATTCCTCCGGCGAGATCGGCGGCTCTGGCGTAACCTTCCGATTCTGCGAGTTGTTGAAAGGCGGTAACCATTCCAACAACAGTTCCAAGTAATCCGAGCATCGGGGCGATATTACCGATAACGTTCAAATATTCGATTTTTCGATACAGCCGTGATGCTTGTTCGGCGGTTGTTTCTTCGACTGCTTTTTCAATAGCGTCCCAACCAAATTCGTATTCCTTGATTCCGGCGTAAAGGATTTGAGCGAGCGGACTTGTATCCGCCTGACATTTTTGCACAAATAACGCCCATTGCCCTTGCGAGAGAAGTTGAAGAACTTCGTCGGCAAAACCGGTCGGCATCAGAATTTTTGAACGAATAGTCAATGCGTATTCAATAATCAGAGCAACAGCAAACAAGGACAACAAAATGATCGTGTATCCAATCAAACCGCTGGCGGCAATGAGATTCCAGAACGAATTTCGTTGTTTTTGCGGCGTTGTTGTTTCTGGCGTTGTTTCAGGCGTTGTTTCAGATATTTTTTCAGGTAACGTAATATCTGACGGCGAAGATATTGGTGAAGACATTTCCGCCGGCGTGATAGAAACAGCCGCATCTTCTTTTTTATCTTTAATAATCGTATCAATACCGTCAAGATTTAACGGCGTTTCCTGAGCGTTTGAACATACCGATATTAAAAAAATAACAATAATGAAAATAATCGTTCGTAATATCATGTTCTATCATTCACTAATTTCACTTCGCCACAAAACGGTCTTGTTTTTGGTAACTTCTAATAACCGGTTCTTTATTTAACCACAGATTATTTAACCACAGAGAACACAGAGTTCACAGAGAAAAAGTGTCCGCAGATTTCTCAGATAAATTTTAAAATATAAAATAACGAAAATATGAAACAACAAACAAAGTACAAACAAAAATTGCGTCTGTTTTTCTGTTTTGTGTTGTTTCGTATTCTCAAAAATAATCGGCGTTTACCGGCAATCTACGGACTCGTTTATTTCCGGCATCGGCAGTATTGATGATTGGTTTGCTATCGGCGAATATCTAAACCGAAATTGAGACCGTAAGTAATAACCGCTGTTTTACTGACTTTCAAACCAAACAACTGACCATTCTCATGAATCTTGTATTCGATTACTTCCGCACCACGACCAATGTTATCAAAAATAGTTGAGTTAAAACCAACTTTGACACCAACAGCATCTGTCCATTGCCATTTCGCAGAAAGTTGAAGTTCAAAACCCGGCGAAAAATATGTCTTGTTACGATGATGGTGAAATGTCTGTGTATTGTGATGAATACCAATCGGAATATACGGTAAAACACCTTGTTGTGTTACATTATTTTGTTCTGATCCTGTGGTAGTACCTGCCTCCACACTGATTTGTGGAACCAAAGTAGGGTCAATAAAATTCGAACCAAGATAACCGCTCACTGTTTGTGATTGATTATTGATTCCTGCCATGAACCGTCCTTCCGCTCCAAAAGTCCATCGGGCATTACGACGTTGAAATTTAATACCAACTTGCGGACCAATAATCCTGTTACGAACTTGTCCGGTAATTTTTGTATCCGCTAAAACTGTTCCCGTAGTTACAGAACTAGAGTTTGACTGTCCGGCTTGCCCATAATTACTATCATTATTGTTGTTGTTGTTATTATTATTGTTGTTATCATTATTGTCTTCAAACGGATCACTGTCATAATAGGGGTCTTCGTAACCTTGTCCCAGAAACGATAATTTATCATCGAAATCCCAATATCTTGCTCCGGCTAAAAACTCCATATCGCCCCACTTGAACGGATGAGTCCGATAAGTGTACATAAGTTCAAGGCTCATAATATCAACACTATTACTCACACTGGCACGAGCGAAGTTGAGCGGAACAGGAGCCAAACGCCCTTCAAGCCAAGGATCACCCCATTTAATTGGAAACCATGCCCAAAGATAACCAACATCCCGAATCGGTACTTGCGGCAATCCATCGGATAAACTCGTTACGTATGCCATCTCTGTGGAAGAGCGAGGAATACGTTTAAATGTTCCGTCTTTTTGCCATATTTCATTAAAACCAATCTCCCCTCCATAAATTGCATACGAAGTCAGATTTTCAGGGTCGTCAATGACTAATGAGCCGTTTTCCGAACTGAACGAACCTCCGCAATCGGAAAGCCCGTAACCACTGAATAACCAACCATGATGTCCACGACGATTTCCAAATTCCACTCGTGTTCCTAATGTAAAGTCAACACCGAGATTATTCGTGTTCATCGAGTTGGTTTGCAAAAATGTTTTATTACCGTCATAAGCCCAACGTGAACCACTGCTTCCATCAGGATTTGTGTAACCAATCGGAATACTTTTCGGTCCGTCAACTTTCCAGAGAATCCCTTCAAACGCAGCAAAAAAACCATCGTTTCCACGACGATTCCCTCCGAAGGATTCCGGTTGGTAGGGAGCCCATAGACGCATTCCTTCCAAAGCCGAAACCGGATTGGTTGTCGCCACAATAATCGCAAGCAGGAGTCCCGTCAAAAATGATTTCAATTTCAATAGCGACATGGTCTAGCCCACCTTCATATACAGGAACTATTTCATTTTTTGCCGATACTGTCCAAAATGTACCAACAAAACATACGGCTGTGACGATACTATCGGACATACTACCTATAACAGTTGAGATTTTCATGCACGAAATAGTCAATTTGTAGCGATCTTTTTCAAAAATCTGATTTTTGTGATAAAATGAATAAAATGGAGAATTTGGGAATTAGTTTTTCAGAGAACTGGAGTTTTGTTTGTGAATTGAGAATTGTAAATTGTAAATTGTAAATTATGGAAATTCTAAAAACCACAGAGAAAAGTTAATAGTTGAGAGTAGAGAGTTTCGCAATGCGGAATTTTTACCAAAACGTTTTGACAAATAATTCCGCTTGCGAAACTATCTTCCGGCAGTTAAAACCGCCGGCTATATTGGAAATGCCCCAACGGGGCATTCCTAAGGTAGTGATGGGTTTTAACCCATCGGACAAATGTTTGGATAGGATTAACAGAATTGACGGGATTGGCAAATAGAATTCCGCTTGCGAAACTATCTTCCGGCGGTTAAAACCGCCGGCTATATTGGAAATGCCCCAACGGGGCATTCCTAAGTAGCGATGGGTTTTAACCCATCGGACAAATGTTTGGATAGGATTAACAGAATTGACGGGATTGGCAAATAGAATTCCGCTTGCGAAACTATTCACTATTCACTACTAACTATTAACTAACATTTTGATTCCCAATTAAAAATTTCCTCAGTTGTGGTTAATAAAAATAAATTTGTGGTTTTTAGAAGTTATCTATGATAAACGCGGATTATTTTTTAATCGGCGGTGGTTCTTCCGGTGGCGACATCAAATTCGGCAATGCTGGGAATAAGCATCGCTGCTGTTGTAAATCCGAATATTCCCACAAGCACGGCAAATACCAATAAATATTTGCCAAGCAACATCGACGTAATAATGTAAAATACCGCAATCGGTAAACTAAATGAAGCCGTTGCAATCGCCGCTGACGGATTTCTTGCCCCCAATGTTACGTAAAGCCCAATACCGCCGCCAACCATAAACGCCGAAAATGGAACTAATTGCGTTTCAAAAGAACCACTAAACGCTACCATAATCCAAATACACGCCGCAATACCAACAAATAAGAAAAAAATCACTCCCAAACTTGTCGCAGTTGCAGCCCGCGTATTATCGTACTGCATTCCAATATAAACACCAACCATCGCCACAAATAAATACAACACAGTTAAACCAACCAACAAAAAAAATAGCAACGTTTCATCCAACGCCCGATACCAGTAAAGATAACCACAAAGAAATAACGGTAACAATACGATCCATTTCATGTTGTAAAAAATCCCGCCAAGTTTTCCAAATACATATTCCTTCGGCGTAATATCACTTACAAGAATTAAATCAAAAGTTCCGCCGTCCTTTTCAGAAGTTTGCGAAGTAATCGCCTGAACATTGACCAACACCAACGAAAGCAGAAACAACGGAACTAAAGGACCGGCAAGTTGAGTTACAGTAATCGCCATGCTTTCCGTCAACACATTGTGAAGTGTCCACGCACAAATTACAAAAAACGCCAAAAAACCAAATTGAATAACCCAAATCCGATGTCCGTAAGCACGAGTCATAATCTCTCGCCAAATAATTGGATTGTTCCATGTATGACGAACCCGCCCCTGTCGATCCCGCTCCTGTTGATCTCGCCCCTGTTGATTTTGTCCCTGTTGATTTTGCCCCTGTTGATTTTGTCCATCGTGAACCTGTTCCGGTTCCGAAAAATCTGTAATATTAACAACACCGTTTTTATACGCAACATCATTTTGGATTTGGTTTTTACGGTGTTCGCGGGCTGTTAGTTGGTGAGTCCATTGGTTTTCTTCAAATTTTGAAACAGCATCAACCGTAAGTGATTCCGCTAACGTTTGTTCGACATTCTTTTTGTGCCAGGTATCTTCTTCCATTGCTGCCGGACGAGTTTCACGGGACGGATTCCAAACACGAACCAACGCAATCGCAACAGCGTTTATCGAAACAACAAGACATCCGCAAATAATCAAAAAATTCCGAATCGGTCCTAAAATAGTTTCAATAGAAATAGTTGAAACGTCAATCGCCGGTCTGGAAGCAACAACAACCGCACTCCACGGACTAAACAAAACCGCAAAATTTAAACCATTGGGAACAGAAATTGCAATCGTTTCCCAAACTCCAATCCAAAGAACCAACACAAGAATTGTTGTTGCAATTGCCTGAAAAGTTTTTTCCCGCCAAAGAGCAACACAACTACCAAGACTGCCACACGCCAACATACTAAATAACGTAACCAACATGACACGAACAATCTGATAATACGAAACACCGCCAAGCATCGCAATCGCCATAAAAACCGGAACCGATACCGCAAGCATCATCAAAATATTGAGCAAACCGGCAAACAATTTGCCAAGCACCAACTCGCTGTTAGACATTCGCGTCAATAAAAGCAACAATAAAGTTTTACGCTCTTTCTCCTGACCAACCGCTCCGGCTACAAGTGTCGCCGCAAAAAAAATAGCAAGAACCAACTGAATCGGCGCAAGAAATTGAAACAACATCGATCCAAATCGGGCAAAATCGCCCGGGTCTGTAATCAATTGTGTTCCGCTAACCACAAGCCACGCCGTAACAATAAGCAACAGAAGCAGCCCGACATAAACACTGCGAATAATATATGTCCAATCACGCCGCGGCGCAATCGTAATTTCACGAGTAAAAACGGGTCCAATTAACATAATTGTTATTTTATTAAAAACGAAACGGCTGAATAATTACCGGTAAATCATATCTTGTACGGTTGTTCCGGCAGGAATCATCGGCAAAACGTGTTCCTGATACGGAATAACAACATCAAGCAAAAACGGATTGGGACTATCAATCATTTGTTTGATCGCCGCCGGAAATTGTTTTTTATCGGAAACATGCAACGCCTCCCAACCGTAACCTTTCGCAATTGTTACGTAATCAGGATAACGTACCGCCGGACCAATTCCCGTACCTTTACCGAATGTCTCAGGATGATCAATAGGTCCCAAATACGTTTGAGCACGATTTGATTGATGAAACCGATCTTCCCATTGAACCACCATACCAAGATGCTGGTTGTTCAGAAGCATCACTTTAACCGGAATTTTTTCACAATAACAGGTCGCCATTTCCTGTATATTCATCTGAAAACTACCGTCGCCGTCAATATCAACAACCAATTTTTCAGGACAAGCAAGTTTGGCACCCATTGCCGCCGGAAGACCAAAACCCATTGTCCCAAGACCGGAACTGGAAATCCATGTTCGCGGCTCTTTGAATCGATAATACTGCGTTGACCACATCTGATGCTGACCAACTCCGGTCGCAATAATTGTTTCACGATTTTGTGTCGCTTTCCAAAGTTCTTCGATAGCGTATTGTGCTACGATATTCGATGAATTTTTGTTATACGAAAGAGGCATTTCCTTTTTCCAAACGTTAATTTTGCGGTGCCAGTCGTTTAATTCCGGTGCCGGTTTGTACGATTTTATCCGGTTAAGAATACCCTGCAACACCGTTTTCACATCACCAATAACCGGAAAATCCGTTTCTTTAACCTTATTGATTTCCGACGGATCAATTTCAACGTGAACAATAATTGCTTGTTTGGCAAACTCCGACGGTTTTCCCGTAACACGATCATCAAACCGAACTCCCAAAGCCAACAGTAAATCACTTTCATAAACCGCATGATTCGCATACGCCGTTCCGTGCATTCCAATCATTCCAAGTGCCAAATCGTGATCACGCGGAAAAATCGAAAGTCCCATCATGGTTGTAGTAACGGGAATCTGCGTCATTTCCGCTAATTTCAAGAGTTCCGGCGCAGCACCGGAAGACACAATCCCGCCTCCGGCATAAATAACCGGTTGTTTCGCTTTTCTGATCACTTCAACAATAAGGTCTAATAACGTATCAGACGGTGTTTCGACAACACTGCTGTAACCGGGCAAATTCATTGGCGTATCGAAATTCGGAATACATTGAGCCGTTTGAATATTTTTTGGTATGTCAATCAACACCGGACCAGGACGTCCCGTTGTTGCAATATGTACTGCCTCACGAACAATTCGTGTCAGATCATTCACGTCGGTTACAAGATAATGATGTTTCGTGATACTTCGGCAAACTTCAACCATCGGCGTTTCCTGAAAAGCATCACTGCCAATACAATCCGTGCCAACTTGCCCTGTAATTGCAATGATCGGAATACTATCCATTTTGGCATCGGCAATGGTCGTAACGAGATTGGTTGCGCCGGGACCGCTGGTCGCCATACAAACACCAACACGACCGGTTGCCCGCGCAAAACCCTGAGCCGCAAAACCGCCGCCTTGTTCATTGCGCGGAAGAACAACCCGAAGTTTGTCCCGAAAACGGGTCATTGCCTGATGTAACGGAATACTAAAACCGCCCGGATAAGCAAAAATTGTTGAACCTCCGTTGTTAATAAGAGATTGAATCAAAATATCCGCTCCACTCATTTTGCCTTGAGACAAAATGGCTTTCGTTTCGGAAAAATTTTTGTTGGTTGAGTTCGACATAATAATTTTCAGGGTAATGTTATGACTTTGTTCGCCAAATTAAAACATCTAATAATACCGTAAATATTCCATTTCTCAAGAGGGATTATTAATAAGTTGATAGTTGATAGTGGATAGTTTTGCAATGCGGAAATTATTGATGTTCTCCGCTCTTAAAATTGCCCCTTTGGGGCAATTCCAAAATAGCAGCGGGTTTTAACCCGCCGAATCATAACGTATTGATCTTGTTTTGTCACCAATTGTTTTGTCACCAATTGGGTTATTCCGAAAACACCGATGGGTTAAAACCCATCGCTAATATTGGGAATGCCCCAATTCGGGACAATTTTAATCAATCATCCCAATCAAAATATTCTATTTGCCAATCCCACCAATTCTGTTAATCCTATCAAAATCTGTTGATCTTGTCCAAAAATGAAAACCGGATTGTCAAATGTGAGAAGTATAAAAATAAATTCGACTTTACCGATTAACGAAAATACAGCGAATAAATAATTTTTATTGATTGGGTATATTGACAAAGTGCGTGGGTTATGTCAAATTTTTAGAGATCATTTAATTGATTTGAATGACGTTTGGGTTTAAATTGTTGTCTTCGGAGTCGGAGTCAGGCTCAGACGTTGATTCTTGTTTCCCCTTAAAATTATAGGAGTACACGATGTTAAGAAAAATGATTTCACTTTCTGTTGTGGTTTTTGCGGTCTTTTTTGCTTTGAATGCTTTGGCGGCGGACGAGGCAGTTCAAGCGACCGCTCCGGTTGATGGTGTTGTTGCGGTGGAAGCCGTTCCTGCATCACCTTGTGGTTGTGCTGATTCACGTTTTGTTCTTGGAAAGAGGCTGCTTTCTTTCCGAAAAGCATTACGTTGTTTTGAGCCGGCTCAAGGTGTTGAGCAAACCGAAGTTGCCGTATCGGAACCGGCAGAAGCGGTTATTCCTGCCGAGTTGGTACGAATTTCCGCATTCAAGAAGTTGCATCACAATTTTGCCAAAACTCATGTTTGGGTAGAAAAATCATGTGATTGCAAGAAGCAATGCGAATGTTCCAAAGCGGCGGATAGTGGTTGTTCCAAGACGAGTTCGGTTCAATGGGTTTCGTTTCCGGCTTACAAAAAGGGAATTCTTGGATTCCGCAGTGTCGAAGCGTGGAAACCGATTCCAGCCTGCCCGAATGGCGGTTAATCCGATTTTAACGACCCTTTTAAACTATTAATTTAAACATCGCTTGTTTTTTGAGTTTATAACCAAAAAGCAAGCGATGTTTTTTTTTGCTGTAACCGTTCACGGAGATTCGTTTAACAAGTTATCATAATGAAAATTTTAGTAGAGCCACTTTGTTTATTTTTTGAAAAACGTGTTCAAACGTCCCTACGGTATAAACAGTAGCAACACAAACGTAATTTTTTGAATCCATAAATAGTTAATCTATTGGGTTTTAGTTTTGCAAAACAAGAACCCAATTATAACTAAAAAAAGCCGCCCCTTTGAAGGACGGCTTTTAGTCTTACGTCGTTTGTGCCGCTTGACGCTCTTTCGCAAGAGCATCCATGCGTTGCGACCAAATTAAAAAACTCATTGGCGGTTCCGGATTAGCCGCTTGTGCTTTTATAGCACGTCTAAGCTCTTCGTTCATCCTTTTTATTTGTTCTTTTGTGCTGCGTGCCTCCGCTTTTCTAACACGTCTTGCCTCACGTTCTATCGCTTGTTGATGATCTCTATAGAATTTTCTCGACTCCGGAGTCGGCGGCGGAAAACGTTCTACTATACTCCGGTCATACGTTTCTTCGTCGACTTGTGGTTGCCGACCTAAAACGAAATTAATTATCTCGCACGTCTTCTCGAATATAAATCTTCTTATTTCATAAAACGTAGAGTTCCTCTCCACGTGTGAAAATTCATCATGAATATAGACGTATCGATTACCGACCATGTTACTCTCCTTTATAAACGGGTTTAAGTTAGAAATAAATCACCAATATAGTATGCCTCGTTTTTAGACAAAATCAATAATTTCCTTAAAATATCGACTAAAGGCATTGTAACAGTCTATCTATTTTAATAATCTATTCCGGAAGATTGATTGTAATTGTCTATTTTGTAATCGTTCAAATAATACAAAATGATGTTTTTTTTCCTCGCCCTGAAAGGGCAATATAAGCCAGCCCGCCGCAACGCGGCGGGTTCACGTTCCAACAAATTAA
>JAISNF010000459.1 GCA_031276415.1 Planctomycetaceae bacterium | reverse complement strand
CGACACGTCGTGCCTTATTGGTTGGAATGACAACGGCACGGACTCGCGGTACAGAATTTAGGAGTGAGTTTGATCCTCGTAACCATCTGACGATTCCGCAGGCTCTCAAAAAAGTTGATCCCAATTATCGTTGCGCTCATTTCGGTAAATGGGGAGAACAGATGATTGCGAAACCCGACGAAGTTGGTTATGACGAAAGCGATGGTGATACGGGAAATTTGACCGGTAACGGCGGTAATGGTGAAAAAATTGACATGAAACAATTTCCTTCTGTAACAAAAGAAGACCCCAAATTAATATTCAGTTTAGTGAAACGGTCTATTGATTTTATGGAACGACAAACGCAGGCGGGAAAACCGTTTTATTTACAGTTAAGTTGTTATGCCGCCCATTATCAACTTCAGGCAACGGAAGCGACAGCAAAAAAATATGAACAAAAAGGAACTCCGCCGCGTGAATTTCCGCCTATTTTTGCCGCAATGATTGAGGATATGGACAAAGGAATCGGGCAGGTTTTAGATGCGGTGGAAAAACTGGGGATTGCTGGAAAAACGTACATTATTCTTGGTGCGGATAACGGCGGTTCACCACATCAACATGTTGGTATTCCGCGACGTGACAATCTTGCTCCGCAATCACCGAATTATCCGCTTTTCGGTTACAAACAGGAACTTCGTGAAGGAGGAATTCGTGTGCCGTTTATTGTCAAAGGACCGGGTATTGCCGCTGCTTCCTGGTGTCACGAACCGGTAACTCATTACGATTTGTTGCCAACATTCGTTGATTTGGCAGGAGGCGATCTTGTTTCCCTTGTCAATTCTTGCACAAAAATAGATGGCGGAAGTATCAAAACATTGTTGTTGGAAGGAAAAGGCGAAGTCAAACGGGTTGTACCGGGATTGGTATTTCATCGTCCTGACAAGGGAGTTTCCGCTTTCCGTTCCGGTAATTATAAAATTTTTCATGATTGGAACTCGAACAAAACATTTTTGTACGATTTAACAAAAGATATAGGCGAACAAAATGATCTTGCTGAAAAGGAACCGGAAAAACTGAACGAATTAAAAAAAATTCTTTTAAATTATCTCGAAAGTGTTAATGCAGAACCATATTCAAAAGAGAAAATTAAAGAACTTCGGAATAGACAACTACGTATTGCCGAAAACAAGAAAAAACAGGAAAAAAGAAATCCTCAATAAAAAATATGACAGTCAGTTAAAAATATATGTGATTTTTAATATTTAAATCATTAAATCGGATGTAATTTTATTACATATTTGTTATATTTTCACAAAACCTTTAATTACCAACAAATTAAATTTTATGAAAAAATTAATTTTCACTTTGTTTCTCATAATTTTCGCAACTTTTTCAGTGAAAGCGGCGGAACGTCCGAATGTGCTTTTTATTATGACTGACCAACATCGTTACGATATTTTGGGGTGTGCTGGTAATTCTGTTGTGAAAACACCTAACCTTGATGCATTGGCGGCGGATGGAGTTCGTTTTACTTCGGCTTATACACAATGTCCGGTTTGTACACCTGCCCGAACATGTATCTTAACAGGTAAATCAATTTATAGTACCGGTGTTGATCGAAACACATTGGCAAAACAAAGTTCAACAGATCTACCAACATGGAATCAAATTAGTTTTGATGGTATATTGAACAAAAATGGTTATTTCAGCGAATATCATGGAAAATGGCATTCGCCAATCTCACTTGCCGGAATTAGAAAAACAACAGACAAAAGTTTTTATCATGATTTTGGATATTACTTATTCAAAGACGACGGTACTTTTCGTTACGGCGATAAAGAAAAAGAGACGCTGACGAAATTGATTCACCAAAACGCACCGATTGATTTGAACGAATTGAAAAACGGATTACAATATAACTCACGTTTTGGCAGACCTTACGTTCCCGTTAAAGCCGATGTAAAATATGGTAAACCATCGCCAACATCATTATCCAAAAAATCAGATAAAAATAATAATGATACAGAAAATAACACGGCAAACAACGCTGTTGAAATCGGACAATTAATTCTGAATACCGACTATTCGCAAACAACATTTCAACGTGATCTTGTCTTAAAAGCAATTGACAATGCGTTCACTTCTGTTAAACCGTTCAATATTACAGCGTCCTTTTCATTTCCACATCCGCCGTATCTTGTTACAGAACCGTATTTTTCACTTTATCGTGCAAATAATGAACCAATCAAGAAATTGGAAGATTTGATTTCACCGAGTATTGATGATCGTTCACCTCATTCACCTTATGCGTTACAAAATTCGCCGCGCAACGTGAACAGACATTATTTTTATGACCGTACAAAAATTACTGATGCTATGTCGGTTTATTACGCTCTTGTTACGGAAGTAGATGATGCTATTGGTAAACTTATTCAAAAACTCAAAGAGAATAACGAATACGACAACACACTGATTATTTACACTTCCGATCATGGTGAAATGCTCGGCGCTCATGGTCGAAACGGTAAAGGTGTTTTCTTTGAAGAAGCGATTCGTGTACCGCTTATTGTCAAATTACCTAAAAACGTACATAATGGTCTTACGATTGACAATTTTGTTGCAACAACGGATTTATTCGCAACCATTCTTGACTATACAATTGCCGATACAACAACACCTTCCGAAGGAAAAAGTTTACGGACGTTAATTGAAAAGCCAGACACAAAGGATTGGAAAGATTATGCCGTTATCGAATGGAGTCATAAACATAATGACGTTCCGTCTTACTGTGTTGTAACAAAAGATTGGAAATTAATGCTTGCACGGTCAAACCGTGCCCAAAGTGCCTTGTACGATTTGAAAAACGATCCCAATGAGTTGGTCAATCTTTTATTTGAAGACGATATTTCCAAAAAAGAACAATATCAACAAATAGTACAGCATTTGAAAAATAATTTACTTGAATGGATGAACAAAAACGGTCATTCCGATAAAGAGTTGATCAGAAATATTGATGTTTTCCATATTCGTAAACAAAATTAAAGTGTAATTTTTTTACCGTGTAAAGTGTAACAACTTTATAAAACCTTTTTGGAGAAATACAATGAAAATTCGATTCATTTTTGTTTTAATGTTACTTTGGGCTTCGGTCTGTTCCGTCCACAATTACGCAGAGGAATCACCTGATAAGAAGCCGGATAAAAATTTGTTGCAGAAACCGAATGTGCTTTTTATTGCGATTGACGATTTGCGTGACTGGACAGGTTACAGCGAGGGGCATCCGCAGGTGAAAACGCCGTCGCTTGATCGTCTTGCGGCTTCGGGAGTTGCGTTTAC
>JAISNF010000430.1 GCA_031276415.1 Planctomycetaceae bacterium | reverse complement strand
ATTCTATCTTTACTAATCTCACAGCGTATCAACCACTTTAAAACAATTTCGCGATCTTCTGGATTCTTAATAAGAGAAATGATTTCATTAATACGATCCATGGTCATGGTATCAATTTCTATTAGTTTATTTTCTTCATCAAGTATGATGGTATCAGTGGCAGATAGGATTGATTCTGATTTATCTGATTTATAGAAGCTGGGTATCGTAGCCCTAGTACCAAAAACTTTTTGTGGGTCCTGTATTATTTTGATACTACTTCCTTCGAACAGTGGAACAGTAGTAGCATTTTCGATTTGAACACCAATAACTCCCTTAATTGATATTTCTTGTAAAAGTTTTTTTAGAACAGATTCTTTGTCTTTGGCATCTGTTGCTGTTATAATTTTTTTGATATTTTCATTAATGCCAATGAGTTTATTACCATCAAGTAAAATTATATGCCTTTGTGTATCTATTGCTCCCCCAACTATTTCATATGGTTCCGATAAATCGAAAGAAGAGATATAATTTTTCCCAAAAACTTGCATGGCATCTTGAATTTCTTTGACGCTGCTTCCTTCAAACAACGGTTTTGTTTTAGCATTTTTGATTCGTTCCGCCAATTCTTGTTTCTCTTGGTCATAGGAATCATAAAGAGAAGTATATCCGATATTCTTATTTGTTTTTTTGGTTTTCACATTTTCAGGTTTTTCCGCTATAGGTGTAATAACAACGGTTTTATTTTTTTGATAGTTGTCGGATCGTTTGTACACGATCAAAGAAATTTTTGGAGTTTTATTGTTTTTAAGCCATGTTTCGTATTTATCGAGAGACGCAAACCGTCTTCCATTAAACGAAACAATAATATCGTCCGTTTCTAGTTTTATTATGGTATCCACAGGACTATCTTCATAAATACCACGAACAATAAACCCGTCTTTCATTTGGGTTGCAAGTGTGGAAGGCGTTTTATTGGACAATTCTCCGATTTTATACAATGTAATTTTGTCTCTAAAATCAAAACGATCTCCTTTGTCTAAATCATGAAGACTGCACAACTCCAAACCAATATAGGTTTTCGGTTGATTATCCTGATCTGTTTTATTTTCTTGTTTTGTGTTATCTGTCGTTTGGGAAAAGCAGATTCCATAACAGAAAACAAATGTGAACAACAGGGACAAGGCGAACAGTGTGTTACGAATGGTTTTCATAGTTTTTTTCCTTTTGTTGAAGGGTAAACGGGTTGAAAAATTGAAATGAAACGGTTATTGGGTTTATTTTTTTCCGAAAAATAGTCATAGCACATTCTTGTCAAAGCCTATGGAAGTTTTTTCGGGGAAATACCGAAAACATGGTTAAGAACGGCAAGCGGCGGTTGCCATCTCTGTGAAAATTCAAAAGAGATGGGGTACGCCATGTTGCCTCAAGACGAGTTTCCACTCCGCACAACCAGAGAGCCACGCAATTTATGCACGACAATGCTAACAGTTTTAGCCCAAACTGTTACACCGAAACTCGCAAGCTATCCCCATGACGTCCCCGTTTGGGGACGCATGTTTTGGGATAGTTTTTCTCATTACTTCCAACCGGCGAACCGGGCTGTGCATGGAAGGATGAAGGCAAAACTTGCGAACTAAAACCAATTGTCATTCCGGTAATACACCGGAAAGTTTTATTCTGGCTATTAAGTTACAACAAATTCGAACTATGTCATTATTGGGCGTCGATGACTTTTATGATTTTTAAAACTGTCCGCAGATTACGCTGATTAGTTAATAGTTAGTAGTGAATAGTGAATAGTTGACGCAAGCGGATGAAAAACGTTTTGGTAATAATTCCGCTTGCGAACACTATTTACTACTAACTATTCACTATTAACTATCAGCAGGTTGTTTGGCAAACAAGGTGAACGGAGCGGCATCGTAAATATTCAGTTTTAGAAATTGACCAATCAAGCGGTTGTCGGGTGCATCAAATACAACTATCCGATCACACGAAGTTCGCCCTGAAAGTTGAACATCACCGGTTTCAAATTGTTTGGTCGTTCCCTCAACAAGAATTTCAACAGTTTTACCAATAAACTGTTGATTTTGTTCCAGTGAAATTTTGTCCTGAATCTCAAGCAAGATGTTGTTCCGTATTTTTTTAACAGATTCCTGTACATCATCAGCGTACAACTCTGCCGATTTTGTGCCGCGACGTTCACTGTACTTGAAAATGAAACTGTTCTTGAACCGACAATCCTGAACCAATTCAACCGTCTGCAAAAACTCTTCGTCCGTTTCACCGCAAAATCCAACAATAAAATCACAAGTCATGGAGACATTGGGAATTGTTGCGTAAATCCGGCTAACAAGTTCGCGGTATTCGCTCGCACTGTAATTCCGCTTCATTCGCCGAAGAACCGCATCGGAACCGCTTTGAGCCGGAACATGAAGATGTTTCGCAACCTTCGGTAAATCCCGCACCGCATAAAGTAAATCATCGTCCATACCACGAGGATAATTTGTTACAAAACAAATCCGTTGCAGCCCTTCGATTTTCGATACCTGATAAAGAAGATCGGAAAGCAATGTCGTTTTTCCGCCGGTTTTGTAACGATAAGAATTAACCGTTTGACCAATCAAAGTAATTTCAACAACACCTTGCCGGACTAACGTCTGGATTTCATCAATAATTTCCTGCGGCGGACGGCTCTGCTCCGGTCCGCGAACAGACGGAACAATACAATACGTGCAAAATTTATCACAGCCAAACATGATACGAACCATTGCCTGAAAACGATTGTATCGTGCTTCGGGATTCCGAACCGGATCAAAAAGCCGAAAACTCCCGACAACTTCGGCATGGCGATGTTCCTGCCGTTTCAGACTAACCAAAAGTTTTTTGCCGGATTCCATTTTTTGATCAACTTCCCGATCAACACGGTTTTGCTGTAATTTTTCATCAAGAAGTTGGTGAACTGTTTCGGAAAGTAATTCCAGTTGACCGGGACCAAGAACAAGATCAACATGAGGCGCACGTTGAAAAATAATTTTCTGTTCTTTCTGAGCCATGCAACCAATCACTCCAAGAACACCATAAGGTTTCGTAACTTTCCAATGTTTTAATCTGCCTAATGCACTGTAAATTTTATCTTCTGCGTGTTGCCGTACACTGCACGTATTGAACAGAATCACATCGGCGTTGTTACGATTTGTCGTCGGAACCAAACCGGATTGAACCAAACTAGAATGAGCCAGTTCACTGTCCAAAACATTCATCTGACAACCAACCGTTTCAATATAAAACTTCAACATAAAACGTAATGATTCAGTATGATTCCAGTAATGATTCAGTGAAATTTTGGAAACGTTGGAAATAATCGAATGATGTATTGATAGCAAAGAATATCGCAAACGGATTTTTAATCATAACAATTAAAATTCCGCATGCGACACTCTCCACTCTCCACTATCAACTCTCAACTATTACGCGATTGCTTTTAGTTTTTGGGAATGTTCCAGTTCACGGAGTAACGATGCCCGTTCAAGTTCAGAAGCAAGACGTCCGGTAATAATTTCCAGCACGCCAAGATCGTGTTCGGAAAAATGACGCCGTTGCTCGGAAAAAAACCAAAGCGTTCCAATAATGGACACCGTTGAAGTAACCGGTACACAAATTGCGGTTGGAAAATCTTCCGGTGCTCCCCATGCGTCAAAAAGATAATCTTCGTTCAAAATTACCGCTTGACCAAGAATTGCCTCCAAATCCGCGATAGAATCATGCAACTGACGATCCGAACTAAGCAACCGCTCTTCCGGTAATCCCCAACAAGAACGCAATTTCAACAAATTTGTTTTTGCTTCTAAAGCATAAAACGAAGCGGCTTGACAATTCAGTATTTTCGCACTTTCTTTCAAAATATTGAAAAGGATTTCGGAAAATCGTGATTCGTTTATATCGGTTGTAGGAACAGGAATAAGCGAAGCGAGTTCACCTTCATATTTCCGAAACATTTGTTGCCATCGATAAGCGTCACCGAGAAGCAACGCCAACGAAGTGAGAAAATGATCTTGTTTTGAAAGATTGGTGGCTGTATTCTTCTGCGCATTTTTAGGCGGAAGGAGAGCGAGACAACCCGGAGATTTACCGTTTTCAACTTTGATGGTGAAACAACGAGCCATCATATCCGGCAATGTTCCGCCTGCCCGAATAAATTCAATTTCGAGACCGAAGGTGGACTGAATTGATCGGAGTAATTCGGGCAAACTCCCAAAAAATGGAACATCTTCATAATCTAAGAGAGATTTCGTACTGGGGAATGTACGTAAATTGTCTTCATAAAATTCATCATTCATGGTTACATTGAGGGGATTTGATGTTTTTGAATATGTTCTGTCCCTGAATCCCTCTTTTCTTCCATGTTGTTCAACGCCGAAACATTGGGCTTTGTTGAGATATTGATCGGTCAAGAATCCTTTATAAAAAAGACTTTCCGCATAGAAACAGATTATTCATATTATGACGGGTATA
>JAISNF010000355.1 GCA_031276415.1 Planctomycetaceae bacterium | reverse complement strand
CGAAACGCAAAAAACGGCTCATGAAAATTGCCGCCGCAACAATTGCCGCATCTTTGCTGATTGCAGGAATTGTTGTGTTTACGCCCAATCAGGAAAAACTTAAACATAATGAACTTGCCTTCAACAAACTAACCCTCGAAGCAGAAGCATTATCGGATGCTTCAAATTCGAGAATTATTCCAGAAAATACAGAAGAATACGACAATAATTCGGTAATATTCGACAATACTTTGACGCAATCCAATTTTGTTTTGGAAAGTGCCGAAAACACTTCGGGGATAAGTACAAAGGCAGATTCTTCTGATAGATTTGGCAGACCGGGGCAAGTCACAATGATGGGCAAACCTCTTATTGATCCTCAAGCCCTTTCTTCTGCAACATTGAAAGGTACGGGACAGATCGTTTCCACCGACTCTGCCGTCCCTTCCTTTTCCCGTCCATCTTCAGGGGAATTTCCGCAAGGTACAAATAGAAACACAGCCATGTCTTCTATAAATTTAGAGGAAAATAGAGTTGTTTCTTCGGATCGTCGTTATTCAGGGGCAAGGCAAGTTCCGGCAAATTCAATGGCAGGAAAAGCCGGAAGAGCAGTAAAAGATTCTAGTGGTCAACCTCTTGGTGAACCTAGACCTATGGATGTTGTCGGCGACATGGAACAAAAGTTGGTTTGGGATGATCCCTACAATTCCGCCAACGACGAAGCGTACAAGAATGTTGCGGAAAATGAATTTAAGCCGGTGAAAGTGGGGGAATTTTCGACATTTTCGATTGACGTGGACACCGCCTCCTACACGACGATGCGGCGATATTTGAACGACACGGGAAAACGTCCGCCGGTTGATTCTGTTCGGATTGAGGAGTACATTAACTATTTCAAGTACGATTATGCTCCGCCGACAGACGGTAAACCGTTTGCAACTTATATTGATGTTTCGTCTTGTCCTTGGGAGCCGAAACATTTTTTAGCCCGCATCGGAATTAAGGGCAAGGAATATTCTGTTGATGAACGTCCGCCGTTGAATCTTGTATTTTTGATTGATGTTTCCGGTTCGATGTCCGCATCCAATCGTTTGCCGTTAGTCCAACGCGGATTGACCGAACTTGTCGAAATGCTTCAACCGAAAGATCGTGTCGCTATTGTAACTTATGCCGGATCAAGCCGTGTGGCGTTGCCGTCTGTTTCGGGGCAGGAAAAACGGGCGATTCTTGATTCGATAAACAGTTTGGGTGCCGGAGGTTCCACTGCCGGAGCCGCCGGAATCAAAACCGCTTACGAAACCGCACGAAAATATTACGACAAAAAAGCACAAAATCGTGTGATTTTGTGTACGGACGGCGATTTCAATGTCGGCGAAACCAACAACAAAACTCTTGAAGAAATGATCGGTGACGAAGCCAAAAGCGGCGTGTTTTTAACAATTCTCGGTTTTGGGATGGGCAATTACAAAGATGAACGGCTCAAAATATTATCGATGCGCGGCAACGGTAATTATGGTTATATTGACACGCCGGAGGAAGCCCGAAGATTGTTGGTTGAGAGTTTAACCGGAACACTTTTTGCGATTGCGAAGGATGTTAAAATTCAGGTTGATTTTAATCCGGCAACAGTTGCGGGTTATCGGTTGATTGGTTACGAAAACAGAAAACTACGTGACGAAGATTTTCACAACGATAAAATTGATGCCGGTGAAATCGGAGCAGGTCATACGGTAACGGCGTTGTATGAAATTGTTCCTGCCGGTGTCAATATTCCGGTTCCGGCTCCGGCGGTGGACAAGTCGCGTTACGACAATAAAACACCCGAACAAAGCGCAAACATTCCGGCAGATAATCTCCAAAACGGGGAAACAAAAGGCAAGGAAACAAAAGATGTTGCGAATATGACTACGGATGAGGCGGCAAAATCCAAAGAGTTAATGTTTGTAAAATTACGGTATAAATTGCCGGAGGAGAACAAAAGTGCGTTGCTGGAATTTCCGGTAACGACAATCTCAAAGGAAATGCCAAGCGATTCACAATTTGCGGCGGCTGTTGCGTTATTCGGGATGCTGTTGCGTGAAAGCCGTTACAACGGCAACGGAAATTACGACACCGTTCTCGAACTTGCAACTCCCAACTCCCAAAATGACCAATACCGCAAAGAATTCATCGAACTCGTCAAAAAAGCAAAAGAAAAAGATTAACAACCAAATCGGTTCGATATTCTATCCTGTTATACTTCGCATTGTTTGAGATGATGTGAAATATAACAGGATATTTTGTTTTGTTTTATTTTTTCTCTATTAATTTGAGTTGTTCCTGAATTTCCTGATCGATTTTTGCTTCCTGCTGTTGACGTGCAGTCTCCGCCATTGATTGTTCCTCTGGAGTCAATTCAATAGCATTAAGTGCCGTATTAATTTCCACATCTAATGTACTCGGTAACGGATGAAGTTTTAACACCGTACCGTTACGGGCAATCAAAATCAGTACAGGAAGTTCGTTAATCCCATAATATTTCGTAACCGTGTTCTTGTTTTGTGCCGCTGCAATCCCTTCATGCAAAACCAACCAAGGAATCGTTTTTCTTTTACTGCCAAAAGTGGTTGCCGCCAAAAATTGTTTGACTTTTTCCGCACGTTCATCACCTTTGACCGCCGTGTTAATACCAATAATTTCAAAACCCTTAGAATGATATTTTTCGTACAAATCAATCAAATCAGGTATTTCCTCCTTGCAAGGGGAACACCATGTTCCCCAAAACTGAATAAGGACAACCTTGTTCTTGAGTAATGCCGGATTGAACGGTTTGCCGTCCAAATCAAAACCCGCAATCAACATCGGATGACCCGGAAGTAACGCCCGCCGCGCATCCGCTATAAGAGATTGAGCAACTGTTTTACGGTTTGATTCGATAAAATACGGTATAAAAATCGGCGCAACAATAGCAATCCGTTTGTCACGTAAATTAAGTTGCGGAATCTGACTGATTCTGGAAAATAATTGTTCAATTAAAATATCCGCCTGAGGTCCCGGATTTTCCTTAGCAAAAAGAACCATACGATCCGCCAATGATTTGAGATCAATCGCAACTCTTCGATCAACCCCCGGATTAACCGCCAATACCGAACCAATGCGCAAAACATGTTGTTCCGCTTCCCTAAGAAGAATTTCAAAATCTTTTTTACCATCCAGTTCATCAATAATTGCAACCAAACGAGGAAAATAACGTGGAATTTCTTCGTAAGCAAGAAGAATCAGTACAAAAATCTTACGCTTTAACGTCCAAATACGAAATTCTTCCGAAATATTTTTTTCTGCAAGAATTTTTTCCGTTGCTTCGTACACCGTTTGGGCTGCCTCAACATTTTCCTTAGGCAACCGCTTCTTACCAAGGTCTTGCAGCAATTCCAAATTCATGCTTTTATCAACAATTCCAATATTTTTGTCAACAATTTGCTGAAGTTCTTCCAAACGTTGCTTTGCGTTTGCTTCCGCAAACAAAAACATCGGAGTAAAAAATAAACAAAATATCGAAATAATAATTAAAATCAAAAAACGTTTCATGTTTAGAAAAATTTTTGTGCAAAATAAATAAGTAAATCTTATCACGGTATAACATTATTGTATAACCGTGACAAAATATTAAAAAATCAATGTTAATGTAAAATATTCAGATTACAGGTCTTCTGAAAAATCTTTGAGTGATTGACAGGTTATTGCCGATTCCGTCAACGAGGACAACGCAATCGAATCACGTATTGATAACACCTTATTACTGATTGATCGGGGAACCG
>JAISNF010000340.1 GCA_031276415.1 Planctomycetaceae bacterium | reverse complement strand
TATTTCCGGTTCTGCTGATTCCAATTGGAAGAATCGTAATCATCCCAACTAAAAGGACCAGGCTCAAACGGAATATCCAACGAATCTTGTTTCGACGGTGAACCTTGCGGCGAACTTTGTGAGATGGGGCGAATAGTAAAATGTTGCCGATTGGGTTTCATTGCTTTTGTTCCGACGGTTCCTTCGGGCAGTGTGATTTGGGCGATTTCACCTCCGCTCCAAGTTAAATAGCAACCGATGAGCAACACAAGAATACCGCAATGTGCCGTAAGAAAAGGGAGATGCGACCATTTCCAGGGCAACCGAAGCAAGGCAGCACAAAAGATATTGAGTCCGAGTCCTGCCCAAAGTGCAACAAACCACGGGCTGTCATAAAGTGTGAAGCGGGCAACAGTTGCACCGTATTCAGATTCAATCAGAGTTCCCCAAGCGAGCAACGGAAGAACGATTAGGAGGATAATTATTCCAACTGTGATGGAACCGAAAATTCGCAACGGCAGAATAATCATTGGGCGAATATCGGTTAAGGGTTTTGAATTTTCCGAATGCTGTTGTGAATTATGTTCGTTTTGGGAATGTTTTCGCGAAGGGCTAATGTTTGCAGGTTCCGGCAACACCAATTCGCTAACATCTTGATATTTACGGCGTTTTGACATGAGAAAAAAAACGGATAGATGATTAATTGGGTTTGGATTTTGGGATTATCGGGATTAGAAGTACAACTTCAAAGTATAACTCAAAGTATGATCTCAAATATAAATTTTCAAAAAATAAATTTTCAAAAAATCTCTTAAAAAATTCCTCTCTGCGAACTCTGTATCCTCTGTGGTTAATAAAAAAAACAGTTATGAGAATTTCCCGTAATTAGTTGATAGTGGGGAGCGAAGCAAGCGGAATTATTGACCGCAACATTTTTAATCCGCTTGCGACACTCTCCACTTTCCACTCTCAACTCTCAACTAATTTCGATCCATTTTGATTCGTTGGCACTTTGAATAATAGCATCACAAACTTTTTGTGTTCGTGCTGCTGTTCGCATGTCGGGTTCAAACTTTGCGCCGCCGTCCAAACTAAATAGAAAATCGGATAAACCGTTAATAAACGTGTGTTCATAACCAATCGTTGTTCCCGGAACCCAATAATTTTTCATGTACGGATGTTCGCCGTTTGTTACGAGGATTTTCTGCCAACCGGTTAAATGATCTTCGATTTTTTTACCGGTATCAGGATCAGCATAACGGAAAAAATTAATATATTCCGGCTCTTCAAGATTGAAATAAACGGCTCCGTGTTCGCCGTTAATTTCCATAGAACTGTAATTTTTGCGTCCTCTTGCGTAACGACTCGATTCAAAAGTCCCGATAGAACCGTTTTTGAACACTGCCAAAAACATACAAGCATCATCAATGGTAATTTTTTCCATTTGTCCTGTATCAGTATTTTTCCGTTCTTTGATAAAGATTTCCGTATAGGCACACACTTTAGCGATGGGTCCGTTGATCCATTCTGCCGTATCAATCGAATGAGCCAAAAGATCGCCCGTCACCCCGCTGCCGGCAACTTTCGCCGAAAGCCGCCACAATGCCGTTCCACCTGAGGGAACTTTTTCGCTAATCGTGTAATCCTGAAGATAAGTCGCACGATAATGAAACGGTTTACCAACACGTCCTTCGTCAACAATTTGTTTGAAAAGCGACACCGCCGGAACTCGGCGATAATTAAAGGAAACCATATTTTTGATTCCCGCTTTTTCGACCGCCGACGCCATCTCTTCCGCTTCAGCATAATTCATTGCCAGCGGTTTTTCACAAACAATCATTTTGCCGGCTTTTACCGCCGCAAGAACCATGTCTTTGTGCAAAAAGTTGGGAGCGACCACATCGACAATATCAATATCTTTGCGTTCGATTAAAGTTTTCCAATCCGTTTCGATAGATTCGTAACCCCACATCTCCTGAAATTTTTTGAGTGCGGGCATATCCTCCTCACGACCATAACACGCTTTGAGAACCGGTTGATAGGGAGTGTTGAAAAAATGATTGACCTGACTGTAAGCGTTGGAGTGGGTTCGACCCATAAAACCACATCCAAGCATTCCGACATTGAGAATTTTTTTTGCCATGATTTCTAAAATTGGTTAAAAAATAGTGAAAAATTAAAAATAAATCATTGCCGTCAGGCAAAGAATTACCAGACCAAAACAATGATTAACAATCGGCAAACAATTACCGATATTTGCCGAACATTGCCGAATTTCAGGTTTGATTTCGATCAAGTCTGAAATTCTAAATCCCAAAAGAATTGCGATTAAGAATATCATATTGAAACAAAGAACGCAAGGGAACACCTAAAAACAACAAATATATTTTTTTAGTTAATAGTTAGTAGTGAATAGTGAATAGTTCGCAAGCGGAATTATTGCCAAAACATTTTTAATCCGCATTACGTCATTATTAACTAATTTGCGGACAAGTTTAAAAATAATCAGCGGGCAAAATGTCTGCAAACAGAAAAAAACGCTTTTCAGAAACTCCGTAATCTCTGACAGCAACAGGAGTTAGTTCGGGAAAGCAATACTCGCAAACATTGGTTGAACAAGCAAGATTTCTGTTAAATCGGGTAAAATAATCTACATCTAGTGTTTATAATTCTTGAAAACCCCAAAATAGCATGTTCGGTTGCAATGCCTCATTTCTTCGTTAAACTTTAACATACTTGCATTCCAAAGTTCGGTAGTGACGTACCGGCTAAATTCCAGTTTTAGGGTTCGTTTCATCGATTTCCGATAAACGTTGTTGTCAGAAAATGACGGCGAATAAAGAATTCATTGGAAGACTTTTTTCCGTAAAATAACGGAGGTACACTCAAAAAAAGACTATCGGTTTTCAATAAAAAAGAATTTCACTCTGTCCT
>JAISNF010000291.1 GCA_031276415.1 Planctomycetaceae bacterium | reverse complement strand
TATTTCCTAAGTCCCGCAGGGACGAGATTATGCATAACCGTAGGTGTAGCGAAGCGCAACCTACGGACAAATAAAACGGCACCAAACAAAAGCCCCGCATGGGGCGAGATTATCAGCCCGAACAACTATAATCTCGCCCTTGCAGGGATTAGAAAAATTGGATTGGGTATTGCCGATCCGTAGGTTGCGCTTCGCTACACCTACGGTTATGCACATCACACCCCTAGCGGGGTTAAGATTGAGAAATAACAATTTTCTCTGTATCCTCTGGTTAATAAAAAAAACTATTATCTGCGTTCATCTGCGTAATCTGCGGACGTACTTTTCTTTTCTTTGTGTTCTCTGTGGTTAATAAAATTGACAGTTACCTTGTCCTACAAACTGTTTTTGCTCTTTTTTCCTCTTGACAGCAATTTCGGAAATTATTATGATTCCGCAACGTAAGGAAAAGTCGCAACAGTTGGATGTTTGCGATGTGTTAAAAATAGTTCAGTAAAATTCAATGCAGGAAAGGATTCTTCCATGAATTTCAATTTTTTTGAATGGGTTCGTGATGGTGTAAAACGTTCGGTTCTTCTTGGTGTTTCCGATGCCGTCGAAACAATGGGTATGCCCCATGACGAAGAATCGTCAAAAGATAAAATTTTGAGTTTTCTCCAAGATAGTTCGCACGCCCATGCTCCTCAACGCCGGATTTCAAGCGGCTCGGCAACCGCCTCCAACCCGCGAAAACTCGGACGCTCCATCAGCGATATTCATGCGGCAAAAGATGTAACCTGATGTTTAACCAATGATTATTACCATTGACGGACCAGCCGGAGCCGGAAAAAGTACCATTGCACGGCTTTTAGCCCAAACACTTTCAGAACAATCCGGCAAAACTTTCGAATATCTCGACACCGGTTCCATGTACCGGGCAATCGCCTTGCTCGGTTTGCGCCGGCATGTCGATTGGAATATCGCCGGTCAACTCGAATCCCTGACAAAAAACACAACCATCAACGTAAATAACGGAAAAACGTTTCTTGATGGTGAAGATGTTACGGAGTTGGTTCGTTCACCGGAAGTTACCGAAAAAACACGTTTCGCCGCAGATAATCCGGCAATCCGTTTAATAATGGTTACCTTGCAGCGTTCTATCGCCGAACAGTTCGTCCGATGCGGCAAAGGACTTGTTACGGAAGGACGCGATCAGGGAACAGCGGTTTTTCCCGATGCCCCAATCAAATTTTTCCTGACCGCAACACCAAAAGAACGCGCAAAACGACGACTCAAAGAATTACAAGATTGCGGAAAACAAGGAGATTTCAACGAAATCCTCCGCCGGATCACCGAACGCGATCTCCGTGATACCTCGCGAACCGTCGGTCCCCTGCGAATACCGGAAAACGCCATACAAATTGTTTCAGACGGAATAACTATAGAAAATGTCGTCAATCAAATGTTGCAAAAAATTGCCGCAGAAAAATAGTAATTATACTCTTTGTACTTTAAACAATGTTCCGGCTGGGGCAATTTTAACCAATTATCAATTGATCTTGTGAGACGAAAACTAAATTTTAAAGTGTAATGAATATATTCCGTTGTTTTATGTTTTGATTCCATTTGAAATATTACGAAATTAATTTTTTTTTTCTGAATTTTTATTATTTTCACCTGTTGTTTTCTGACAATAAAAAATATGCTATACTCTAACTGTTTAACAGATTTACGCCCTATTTTACATATTTCATTACTTAATATTGTTTTTGTAATTTTTTATAAAACCGGAAATTGTAACCGTATTCTTCATAAAAACCGAATAAAACCGCAATGAAAAAATTGATTCAAAAACCGATTCTATTAACGATAACTATTTTTTTCGTTTTATCAGCGATTTTTCCGCTTTACGTCTCGTTTACTGCGGCAAAAGAAACGCCGTTGCTTTCCCAAGAATTGCTTGAACCTTACGGATTGAACCGTCTCTGGTTCAACCAAATAGGCATTGACGCCAATCGGAATAAAATTTTGTACGCCATTGTCGAAGGCGGGACAATGTTTATTATTTCCGATGATGCCAAACTTCATGTGATTGACGCCGAAACCGGTAAATCACTTTGGTTGCGGACATTGGGCAACCGCCAAATGACTTTTCAGGAACCGGCAGTGAATAGCCGAATGGTTGCGGTGGTCAACGGTTTGGAACTTTTTGTTTTTGACCGGCGAAACGGAAAATTACTCTTGCAAACGTCATTGCCCGGTGCTTCTTCAACAGCACCGGAAATGAGTGAAAATTATGTTTATGTTCCGATGTTGGGCGGTCGGATTACGGTGTTTCCGTTAGAAGATGTTTCCGGTCCGAAAATGGAAGAAGAAGGCGGACTTGGTTCTGCGCCGCTGATCGGTGGCGGAACCCCAAACACCAACACCGGCGAAGTAAATGAACCGGACGGAACCGCGAATAACGGAATTGCGAATGACGAAACTGCTAATGAAACCAAAAATGACGAAGATCCGGTTCTTGCTAATATCACAAAAAAATTCGCCGAAGTAAAACAATCAATTCTTGCCGAACCGGAACCGCCTAAAAAAGAGCAAGAGATTTTTCTCCGAAAAATTACCGGTATTCCCATGCAAAATTTATCTTTTGGTAATGTTTTGGTCAAGCCGTTGCTTTCGACGCAAATTATTATTTACAACCAACGGCGTAAAGTAATCGCCCATCGTGAATCTATTACGTGGATTACAGATCGCGGATTTCTTTTTACTGCGGGAATCAATAATTTTTCCAAAGAACTTTTTGAGTTACAATACATGGTTGATTCGTCTTCACAGACGTATTATCTTGGTTCTGAGCGGATTGCGCGGAGAGAATGGGAAAAGAACAAAGAACTTATTGCCCGTCCAACTGCCAATCAATGTATTCCGCCCTTGTACACCGATAACGCGCCGCGTGCCAATAATGAACAGCGTACCAATAATAATGAGCAGCAAGATTCACAGCAACCTGAACATATACCTAGTCTTGTGGTTACCGGCAATAAGGAAGGATATGTTTTTGCGGTTAAAGACCGGACGGGCGAAGTGATTTGGCAATTTGCGGCGAATGGTTCGATTACGGAACGAATTGCTGTTATTGGAAAGGATGTTTATTGTTCGACAACGACCGGAGGAATGCACGCTCTTGATTTATTAACCGGTCAAGAAAAATGGTTTACGCCGAATATTCGTCAATTTGTTGCGGCGTCACAAAAGCGGATTTATGCGATTGACAATCGGTCGCGGTTGGTAATTCTGGACAGAAATACGGGAAATCCGATTAATGCGTTTGACGCTCAAAGATTTGACCGTTTCCTTTTTAATATTGAAACGGACAGAATTTATGTGATAAATGATAACGGTTTGATCCAATGTCTCCATGAACGGCAACCTCAAACTTTAGAAAATATTCTCGACAATAAACCGATTCCATTGATTCGGCATCGTTTGAGTTGCAAACAATATATTGATGTTCTGAATGGTCAACCTGCGCCGAATTTATATTGGTCAGACGATAAAAACAATACGGAAACGGAAACAGAAGAAAATTCCGAAACAACAAAAAAAGAATCCAAAAATGAAACCGGTGAAGACGGTTCATTGGACGGCAATTCCATGAATCTCGAAATAGAAACCAAACAAGAAAATTCCGATAATAATAAAAATAATAACGAAGACAATAATGATAAAGAGAATGACAACAAAAATAATATATCGTTATAATATATTAATTTCCGTAGTAAAAATAAAATAATTATTCTGTGGTTAATAAAATAGAGGCAGTTATCTGATCAACTATAAATTATGACCGTTCAAGCGGAAATTCGAAGTATTGCGTATTATCTTCCTGAAAATTATTTGGGCAATGCCGAACTTGTTCAACGTTTTCCTAATTGGACGGAGGAGAAAATTGTACATAAACTTGGTATTGAGCGTCGTCCGATTGCGGCTGTGGAGGAAACGGCGGCGGATATGGGAGTGAAGGCGGCGGAAAATCTATTTGAAAACGGATGTTGTGAACCGGAAGAGATAGATTTCCTTCTTTTTTGTACACAATCTCCCGATTATTTTTTGCCGACATCTGCTTGTTTGATTCATGAGCGGCTTGGACTTCCGAAATCTTGCGGGGCGTTGGATTTTAATCTTGGTTGCAGCGGTTACGTTTATGGACTTTCGCTGGCGAAGGGAATTATTGAAACGGGTTCGGCTCGGCACGTTTTATTTATTACGTCGGAAACTTATTCGAAATATATCAACAATGAAGATCGTGCGAGTCGTCCGCTTTTTGGTGACGGTGCTTCGGCGACACTGATTTCTGCGGTTCCTGTTTGTTCGGAAAATGTTACGGAATCATTTGTTACAGAGTCATTGATTGGACCCTTTGTTTTTGGTACGGATGGTAGCGGTGCCGATTTACTGATTGTTCCGGCGGGCGGACATCGGATGCCCAAAACGCCGGAAACGGCACAGGAAATTCCAGACGGCAAGGGCAATATTCGTTCCAAAGAACAACTCAAAATGCACGGACCCGGAATTTTTTCATTTGCGATTGATCGTGTTCCGCCGTTAGTTGAAGAACTGCTCAATAAAAGCGGAAAAAACCGTGACGATATTGGTTGTTATATTTTTCATCAGGCGAACAAATACATGCTTGACCGGCTTCAGGAACTTTGCCGGCTTGACGGATTGAATTACTTTAGCAATATGATGCAACGGGGCAATACTGTTTCCAGTAGTATTCCGATTGCGATTATTGATGCGTGGCGTGCCGGAATATTGAAACCGAAACAACCGACAATGCTTATTGGTTTTGGAGTTGGTCTTTCGTGGGGGGGGACATTGATACAATTACCGGTTGATTTTGTTGTTTAATTTCATTTTGTTTTTTGTACTGTTTTCTTGTTTTACGAACATTATTTTCCATAACAAAACAATTATTTACTGTAATTATTTATTGTAGTAAATATTTTTTTAACAACAATTATTTACCGATAAATATTTTTTATGACGATTATTTTCTATGAAAGTTATTGGAATTGGCACGGATATTATTGAATGTGAGCGGATTGAGCGGATGGTTCAGCGTCACGGGTCGCATTTTGTGGATCGTGTTTTTACGGAGCGGGAGGTTCAATATTGTACGGATCGCAAGAGTTCGGATCAACATTTTGCGGGACGTTGGGCGGCGAAGGAGGCGGTGCTTAAAGCGTTGGGAACTGGTTGGATTTCGGGAATTGCTTGGACGGATGTGGAGGTGATTAACGAATCCGGTGGTGTGCCGCGGGTTTATCTTCATGGCGGTGCTGCACAAATTGCCGGAGAAAAACAAATTTCCGAGATTCAAATTTCTATTTCCCATTGTAAATCTCATGCGGTTGCTTTTGCTGTTGCTCTTTATGAAGCAGAAATATAATAGACAACTTCTAATAACTAACTGTTTTTTATTTAACCACATTATTAACCACAGAGGACACAGAGAACGCAGAGGAAATTTTTAATTGGAATCGAAACGTTATTTTAATAATTGACTTTTGATCTAAAATAATTTTTTAAAACTTTTCCTCTCTGTGAACTCTGTGTTCTCTGTGGTTAAATAATCTGTGGTTAAATAAAAAAGCGGTTATTAGAAGTTGTCAATATTGACACGAAAAATATTTATGTTTCGATTTGACAAATTATTGGACGGGGCGAATCCTGTTTTTGTGTTGACGTTTTGTATGCAAAACTGTCGGCGAATTTTTTGTATAACATTTATATTTTACTGTTTAGTTCTGGCTGGTCTTTTTACATTTACGTTATGTTTTCCGGTACCTATTGGCAATTTAACGCGGACGGATTTTTTTGAACTTATTTTTTTCTCATCGACTTGTTGTGTGGTTGTTTTTCTTGGCAGTGATTTTGGCACGGTTTTTATTGAATCGACATTTCAGGATGAACTTCTTCGTTTAACGCCGTTAATGCCGATTCGGATTATTCATGGTGGTATTTGTTCCGGTTTTATTTTTTCGTTCGGATTATTATGTCCGGCGTTTCCATCAATTGTTATTGCGTTTTTCTTACATTTTCCGGTTGGTCGTCTTTTTTGTGGAACGTTATTATTATTTCTTATTGGGCAAACGTTTAATTTTATACTTCTTTCGTTTTATATTTACGCTCGTAGTTGGGGGGAGATTGGTTTTGGTGTTTCGGTAACTTTTTTATCGATGATTTTATTAGTGATTTTTTATTTTACGGAAACTGGCGGGAAAATTATTGATACTAATTTATGGTATATTCCGATGTTGTTCCTTTTTATTGCTACGACATTAATGATGGTTCTTGCATATCTTCTGATATGTAGTCATGCCAATCATCCCAAACGATCATTTTTTCAAACTGTTTTAATTAATTTTGTCGTGTACATTCCATTTTTGATTTTAGTTTGTGCTATTATTGCTTTTATACCACCAATGTAAACAACAAACAAAGTAACCAATATTTCGGCGAAGTCTTTCACCCGCCGTTGCAACATTTAATATTATTTCCGATTTCTGTCCATAAAGCGGGAAAAAAAAATGTTATTGGTGTTGACAGGTTTAACGGGTCATGTATAATTACGAATAATTAATTTTTGAATTTTTATTTTAAATTTTGGAGACCAAATTACAATTTAAAAAATAAGTTGCCCGAATTTTTGTTCGGGTATTAAAAAAATCGAGTACGTCAACTATTGAAAAAATTCGCTTCGGCGAGTAGTAATTTTTTACATGACAACCGGTTTCCGGGTAGAAAATTACTATCGGTAATACAAAGTTGCGTGTCTCCCGCTAAGGGAGCGTCGCGTGTATTACCGTGGGTATAATTCAGCGTTACATTTTAAAACTGTAATGCACCACTTTTGTCGGTGGGAATAAACCTATTTTTTCAATCGTGTCGCTCCTAATCTAGTAGCAATACTTCTGTTGCCGTTTCTCGGCGTTGAGTTTTTCCTGCTTTGTAACAAAAACAGATTATTTGTTATGTAATCTGTAAAATTCTTTACTTTTTTTTCACAGGAGAAAAAAACATGAAAAAGACATTACGTTTTGGTGAAAGGTTGCCTACCTTTTGCATGGTTGTCGTAAGTCTTTATATCTCAAAGACTTACGACAACATATAAGTTGCTGTTCACTGCCGGGTTCACTCCTCAAAACGGCGGCACCAGGTGATAGGAATTGTTGTAAACTATTGATTATAAACAGGTTATGAAATATCTTAACACAATATGAAACATCTCAGTACAAAGTGCTATTGAAATTCAGAATAAAATATAGTGGAAAATGTTCGTGTTTTCAAGAACCTCAATATTAGAGGACTGGTAATTTTGAACCATCTTAGTCGTCAGATTTCGTGAGAAAATTGAGGAATAAAAATCATTTTTGGCAAAAAATATTTTTGGTATAAAATTCTCTTTTTTATCTATTTCTTCTAAACTTTTTTAGATAATAAAATATAAGGATTCTATTGCAAAGAGGGAAAAATTTCTTTATAATGAATTTCAGTTCTTTGACAATTAGGTAATAGACATGAACTATAGCGATAATAGAGGGATATTTGTCTCGTTAAAATCGTTATAATGCTTAAAAATACGGGCTGAGCGAACATAATATACATTATCGGACGTAACAAAATCGCCCAGATAACCGTTAAAAACGGCACCGAACAAGAGTTA
>JAISNF010000251.1 GCA_031276415.1 Planctomycetaceae bacterium | reverse complement strand
TACAACAACGCGGTCAACCAATCCCAATGCCAAAATTTGAATAATGTAACATTGTAATATCGTCCGCAGATGACGCCGATAAACGCAGATTGTTTTGTATTTTAAAAATAATCTGCGATCATCTGCGGACAAATTTATTTATTTTGAAAATGTTTTTCGTAATAGGCGATGGCGTCGGGATAATTTTGTTCGGCGGATTTTCGTAGCCAATGTTCGGCAGTGGCGGTGTCGTCGGTGTTTTCGTACAAATATCGTCCCAATAAATATTGCGACAACATATAACCTTCCTCAGATGATTCCTGAAGAAGATTTAACGCTTCGTTTCTGTTGAAAATAGTTCCCAATCCTTGAAATAAAAGTTTTGCCAAACGATATTTGGCTTTCAAATAACCGTGTTGCGCCGAGATACGATACCAATCAAGAGCCGCTTCAAGTGAAATCGGCGTACCATGTCCCGCCTCCAACGATTTGCCCAAATAATATTGCGATTCACAATCTCCCGCTTCGGCATTGCGGTAAAGTTGATAAAAATGCAACGATTTATCGTCGTTATCGGCAGGTTTTTGTTTCGGTAAAAATTCTCCGGCAGTTCCAATAACAACGGCTTCTTCGGCTTCCGCCCACCAATAAACTTTGCCGGAAGCCGCACTTTCGATTGTTTCAGTAATCAACGGCATGTTTGTTCCGCCGCCAATCAAAAGAACCGGAATTGATTCCTGCTTGGTAAAAATCTTCACCTGTTCAGCAAAATGTTTGAAAGTCAATTGAATTTTTTTAGCAACAATATTTGCCGCCGAAACAAAATGTTCCGTTTGTATTTTTCGGGTTTGTCCGTCATGAATAATTCGGAATGTTTCATTTTTATCCCAATGACAACTTCGCCGAATCATTCGCAACCGCAAAAGGTCTTCCCAACTTTCAACAGAAATAATCTGAGAATCCGAATCTTGTGACAATAAAATAATCCGGTCAATTTCTTCAATTCCGACCGTGCTGCTTGAATGAAAATGTTTGACATGTTCGTAACCGCCGTAACGATATTGCAAAAGAGAAAACGAAACCTGCGACGCCGCAAGATTACAAACAATGACAAACGGAAAAGATTCTTCCCAAACCCGTTGCCACGCCATTGCCGCCGCAATAACACTGTCACGAAAAAGAATTTGCGAAAACCCCGCTTCCAACGCAATTTGATGATACGATTTACGAATCATTTCATGACGATGAGGCAACGCCAAAACACAGGATTGAATCGGACTGTTTTTGAAACAATGAGTTTCACAATAAGTTTTAATATGACGTAATTGATGTACAAAAAGAGTAGAAGGACGAAATTCACCGCGTCCGTCTGGAAAACAAATAGGTTCGTCTTTTCTCAACAAAGATGTTCGGAGAAGAATAATTCCCGCCGGATCATTTTTTAGTTGCGCTAATGCGTTTTGCCCGACCGAAACAGAATTACCGTTACCGGAAGCGGCGACATGAAATACCGTATCAAATTCATGTTCCGGCGGAATAATATTACAAATTTCACCGTTTGATTTCAGATAAGCGACATGGGTTCTGTCCGAACCAATATCAATGGCAATCCAAGGTTCTGATATGATTTTCATTGAATAAAATATGTTCGGTTATTGTCCTGAAAACAGGTAAGTTAAAAAAATCCCGAGACTAAACGCAACAATAACCGCTCCAAATAACACGGCGTTTTTTTGAATCAGTAATTCGATTTTTTCCTTCCAGTTCATTCTGTAAACAGCAACCGTATTGCCGTCCAGCCAACATTGGAGATCAGCGGCTAATTGGGAAACAGAGGAATACCGTTTCGTTTTATCAAAGGCTAAAGCACAAAGACAAATCGCCGAAAGTGAACGGGAAACATGAGCGTTGTGCAAATGAGGCGGTAACGGCGGCGTCATTAAAATTTCAAAAATTCCGCGATGATCACGCGATAATTTATAAGGTAATTTATTACTTAACAAATAATATAACGTTACACCAAGTGCGTAAATATCGTCGGAAGTACGGTTGATGCCGTCACGGAGATATTCGGGCGACTGAAAACCAAGCGTTCCCACTCGTCCGCCGGCAAGAGTCAAATCAATATTTTTGTTTTCTGTTTCAAAATTATTTTCTGTTTCCAAATCATTTTCGTTTTCAAAATCGTTATCCAAATTATTTCCGTCCGGTTCTTTGTTGTTTTCGTTGGTTAAAATTTTGGCTAATCCCCAATCAAGAATAATCGTTTCACCATAACCGCTAAGCATAATATTGGACGGTTTGATGTCGCGGTGAACAACATGATGATCATGTACATACGCCATCGTTTGACAAACATTGATAAAATGCCGGATTAAACGCCGCAATTCTTCCGGCGTGTGCAAAGGACCTTTGAGATTATGATATTGAGTAATTAACTGTTCAAAGGTTTGTCCTTCAAGAAAACGCATAACATAATATGGTTCTTCCTGATTATCGTAATCAAGGGAATAAATCGGGATAATACCGGAATGAACAAGTTTTCCGGTTATTCTGGCTTCATTGATAAAACGTTCTTTGTAATGTTTTTGTTGGCGGCTTTTTTTGTTGAGCGTTTTGATGGTAACATTTCGTTGGAGTTGAGTGTCCCAAGCGTAAAAAACAGTTCCCATACCGCCGCTGCCGATTTTTTCACGAATTTCATATTTTCCGATACGTTCAGGATGGATAACTTCTAACGGTTTTTTCGGAAAACCGGAAGGTGAAGGAGTTATTGCGGAGGGGGGTAATGCGGAATGTGTCGAGGAATGACTGCTCAAATGATCGTCATTGCCGGAATTATCCGTACCATCTGAAAAAATATTCGGAGATAAAGGCGAAATCAATGAAGCAACAACCTCTTCCGAAACTTCTCCAACCGGAACCGCTTGATTAATCTCTTCCGAAATAAAAGGAACAACATAATCACGCTTACAAATAATACAACGCGACGCCCGCCCCGAAAAACGGCGATTAAACTTATAAACTTTTCCGCATTCACACGTAAAAACGATTTCAGACATAAGAAGATACTCCAAAAAAGTAAGAAAAAAATCAACCGTTTTTCTTTAGTATTATACGACCTGATTCCGCAAAAACAAGAAAAAAATGTCTGAACGATGATTTTTGGGATTCTTGTGATTCTTATGACAATAAATTTGCGCAGCAAAAAAATAATCATCCCAATCACATAAATCAGAAAATCATAGTTCAGACATTTATAGCGAATAGTTACACACAAAACGGACTCAAAACGTTTGCTCAATTGTTCAATCAATAATATACATGACACAAAAAAACAATAAGTATCTGTTGTTTTTTCATATTGGTCATCTTTTGATACAACTGGTTATAAACTTTGCAAAAGCCCGGTTATGTTAAAGTTATATTCCATGTTCTAGTAAATATTCATTGGAGATTACTTTAAATGAAACAGCCCATGGTTCGCCGCCGCGTTGTTTGTAAACAATTCCTTCGCGTTTTTTATTCGACAGCACACTTTTTCCGTCCGCCGATTTAATTAATTGCTCCATTGGCGTTTCGTTAAAACGCAGAATATGTTCGGCTTCAATGACCGGAACATGACGCAACTCAAGACGTTCCGCAATCGCATATCTTTCCGCCGCATCAAGATAGGTTTGCTTGTCAATGTCGAAAATATCAAAAACATAAAAATCAACATTGTCCAATTTTAACCGGTTGTTTGAAATATTCGTTCCGACAATTTCTCCCTGAATTGCATAATTGCGACCGGTTTCCTGACAAAGTGCCGGCAATGTTTTATCGAGATTGTGTAACACTGCCATCTCTTCATAAATTGATTTTGGAAAACCAAACTGCTTCTCAAACCGACGCCACAAAACTTTTTTCCGAAACCATTCAAAACAACGTTGGAAAAAATTTTTACCAAACGCAGTTTTAAGTTCCAGATTGCGGGAACAAACACCGAAATGTTTGTCTTTATAATAATAAGTTGCCGATGTGCCGTCCAATTTTTCTGTAACTTCATAGGCTTTATTTTCAAGACCCTGAATTTGTAACTCGTTAAATGATTGAATCCGTTCCTGATCCGTTTTTCGCACAAAAGACGGAAATTTTCCGGCGGTTCGGAGTTGTCCCGGTTGTGTTGAAATTTTAACCGGCGGTTCATACAATTCAATTTTTAATAATTCTGTTACGTCGTCGCCCTCTTTCGGTTCGACAATTTCAGGGAACTGCGTCAACGGCAATAACAAACCTTGCGATATTTGTTTCCGTAATTTAACTGTTTTTAATCGATAACCTTCAACTCCGTCCATTGTTTTGTTTGATCTGCCGTCTAAAAATGCGTAACGCTCTTCTTTCGGCAAAAACGAATCAATTTCAAAATACACCCCGAAATCACCCGATACGAAATCACCCTTTTTCGCAACACATACCCAACCATTGGTTGTCATTGTTACGGCTTCGATAAAATCCGCACCTTCAATCGGAAATGTTTCACGAACCTTTGTAATTGTCGCTAATTTTCTAGCCATCTTTATCCTCCTTATTCAATAATGTTTAACGTTTTATAATTTTTTTGTTTCAAAATAATGTAAACTAATTTGTAAACTAATTATTTTTTATATCACTTAAAGTCCAACCGTCAGGAATGGTTGCTTCTTTTTGGACACAAACAACTCCGTCGCGAATCATTCCGTAAGGTTTTTCATCACAATCGGCGATATTGTCCTTGTTGAAAATAACCACACGTTTTCCGATACGGCAATCTTTATCAATAATGGCGTGTTCAATCACGGAGTTTTCGCCGATTCCCAACGGCGGTATTCCGCGCCGGCGATGTTCTGCGATTTCCTCGCCGGTTTCGTAATAATCGCAACCCATAATAATCGAGTTACGAATTTTAACTCCCTTACCAATACGGCAACGCAACCCGATAATACTGTTTTCAATAATTGCCCCGTCGCCAATATCGCAACCGTCCGCAACAAGACTTCCGCGTATTGTTGCGCCGTCCATTCGTGTCGGCGGCAGAAAACGCGATTCCGTGTACGTAATCCAATCAGGATGCGACAACGCAAACGGCGGATTTTGTCCGGTCATTGCGAGATTGGCATCGAAAAACGATTTAATTGTTCCGATATCTTCCCAATAACCGTCAAATAAATGAACCTGTACTTTTTTTGTACGGATCGCCGCCGGAAAAACTTCTTTGCCGAAATCAGTATAATCCGTTTTTTCCAACACTTCAAGAAGTGTTGATTTATTGAACAGATAAATTCCCATACTTGCCAGAAAACCGCGTCCTTCGGCATGGATTCCGCGTTCTTCGATCCATTCGGGCATTGTCCGAACATGGTTCAATTCTTGTACTGTTTTGGGTTTTTCCAAAAAACCGATTACGCGACCGGTGTCGTCCAATCGCATAATACCGAGACTGGTTGCCTGATCTTGTGTTACCGGCACAGCGGAAATTGTTACATCTGCTTTTGTTTTGCAGTGGGTTTCCAGCATTTTTTTGAAATCCATTCTGTAAAGTTGATCGCCGGAAAGAATGAGAACGTATTCGATATGCCGTTGTTGAATATAACTGAAATTTTGCCGAACAGCATCGGCGGTTCCCTGATACCATTTTGATTGTCCGTTTGTTTGCTGAGCCGCCAAAATTTCGGCAAAACCGCCGTTAAAATAATCAAAATGGAACGAATGAAGATGATGATGCAAACTTGCGGAATTGAATTGCGTCAACACATAAATCTGATCCAAACCGCTATTGATGCAGTTTGACAGCGGAATATCGATAAGGCGATATTTTCCGCCAATGGGGACAGCCGGTTTTGCCCGAAATTTGGTGAGCGGATACAGCCGCGTCCCGCGACCACCGCCAAGAATGAGAACAATCACATTTTTCATTTTAAGCCTCATAATCTATTCTGTTTCGTGTTTTTTATTGTAGTCATGATTATAATTTATTACTGTTTTAAAGTAAATAAAAGGCAGAATCAATTTTGAGCAGTTATTATATCACAATAATCGAAAAAGTGTAGTAATCATTCACGGTAATAGGTTTAAATCGTAAAGGCGCAATGTATTGGGTCTCTAGTACAGTTGATGATTTTTCAATCTTAACCCCGCAGGGGTTAAGATTGATTTTTTCATTATGATAACTTATTAAACGAATCTCCGTGAACGGGTACAAAGTGTAATTGTTTGCTTGTGGGGAGTTTCTAAAAACCGCAAAAAATTTTTCTTTGTATTTTCTGTGTTCTTTGTGGTTTTTAAAAAAGTAAAATTGACAATTGTATGATGGTTTGTTATGATTTTGCTCTTAAATGTTTATTGGGAACTTTTAAATACCACAAATATATTTTTATTAACCACAGAGAATACAGAGGAAGTTTTTAATTGGAATCAAAATATTATTTAATGGTTGACTTTTGATCTAAAATAACTTCATAAAATTAAATTTTTCTCTTCTCTGTGTTTTCTGTGGTTAAATAATTTGTGTTAAATAAACTGTGTTTAAATAAAAGGGCGGTTATTAGAAGTTACCTATTGGTGTTTTGAAACGGGATTTGGATTATTTTGAATAATTACGGGTTATAAAATGAAACGTCGTGTTGTTATAACGGGAATAGGTTTAGTAACACCGCTTGGGCATGAAGTTGAGGCGGTTTGGCAGAAACTTTTGAATGGAGAATCCGGTGTTGGACCGATTACACTTTTTGATGCCGGTAATTTTCCGACGAAAATTGCTGCGGAGGTGAAGGATTTTGACATGTCGGTTATTGGCGAAAATCCTGCGGATTGGAAATTTCAGGATCGTCATACTCAATTTGCGATTGGAGCGGGTTTTAAGGCGATGGTTGATGCGGGGCTTTGGAACACTGCCAAAACGAAAGCGTTTCCGTATGATTCGGAGCGAATTGGAGTTTACACTGGGGCGGGTGAAGGCAAGCAAGATTTTGATAAATTTACTCAAATGGTATTAGCCGGAGTTGGCGGCAAAGCGGACGGGCAATTTGACATGGGCAAATTTATTGCAAAGGGTATTGAGATTCTCAATCCGATTCGTGAACTTGAGCAAGAGCCTCACATGTCTGCGGCTCATTTAGCGGCGATGTTTCAGGCTTATGGTCCTAATGTCAATTGTCTTACGGCTTGTGCTGCCAGTGCTCAAGCGGTGGGTGAAGCGGTTCAGATTATCAAGCGTGATGAGGTGGACATTATGATTGCGGGCGGGGCGCATTCGATGATTCACCCGTTTGGGGTTACCGGTTTTAATTTGCTTACGGCGTTGAGTACCAACAACGAAAATCCGCAAGGTGCATCACGTCCTTTTGACAAAGAGCGAGACGGTTTTATTCTTGGTGAAGGTGCGGCGGTGGTGATTCTTGAAGAACTTGAGTATGCGCAAAAGCGCGGAGCCAAGATTTATGGGGAATTGGTTGGTTACGGGGCAACTTCCGATGCGTTCCGAATTACGGATATTCATCCTGAAGGTCGTGGGGCGATTGGATGTATGAAGATGGCGCTTGAAGACGCTAATCTTACGATTAACGATGTGGATTACATTAACGCACACGGAACAAGTACATCTGTTAATGATCGCGTGGAGACGTTGGCGATTAAAACGCTTTTTGGCGAGCGTGCGAAGCGGATTCCGGTTTCTAGTACGAAGAGTGTTACGGGGCATCTTGTTGCGGCGGCGGGAGCCAGTGAATTGATCTATTGTCTTTTAGCGATTCGGGACGGTATGTTGCCGCCGACGATGAATTACCAAACGCCTGATCCGGATTGTGATCTTGATTATGTTCCCAACAAATCGCGAAAAGCCAAATGTGATGTTGTTTTGAGCAACAGTTTTGGTTTCGGCGGTCAAAATGTAACGTTAGCAATTAAAAGATTCGCTAAAAATAACATTTGATCCGAAATTTTCTTTCACATTATCACAAACCGTTTTTTACTTGATTTCTTCATATTGCGAAACGAAAATATCGATGATATAATCGAAACTGTATTTGTGAAATCCTTGATTTTTCAGCATATTGATTTTTAAAACAATTTTCAGAAACATGATATATGATGCGATAATATGACAAAATCGAGGGGTTCAATGCTTCAAACCTCTTTATTTACAATGCGAAACACAACTTTGCAAAACTCCAGTTACACTGAAAGTTCAATAGCAAATAATAAGAGCAGCATGAAAATTGGTATGGCGAAAACTATGATTAAGATAGTTCGTGCTGACGGCAGCTCTGGTGCCGGTGCTAGGGTTCTAATCCCATTGCTATTCTTGTAGAAACACCACCTACGAGAATGCCTAATGCAATCAATAATTCTAGTAACATAACGATCTCCTTTCTGCTAGATTGTCAACCAACCGTAAAGACACATGACGATTGTCACTACTATTGGAATTAGTATCCACATAAGTAGTTCGCCCTTCTTAAATTCCGGTGCCGGTGCGATAGGAGATAGTCCCATTGCCATTCTTGTCGTAGTGCCACCTACGAAGATTCCTAACATAATCAGTATTTCTAGCATGGTATCTCCTTTCTGTGAGTAGAGTTAATGTTCTCTTCAATATAGTATGCCCTATTTCAATAATAATTTCAATCTCTCGTAATTTATTATTCGGTAAATTTTATTGTCTAACTTAATACTAAACCGCCCTCAAAAGGGGCGGCTTTTTTTAGTTGTAATTGGGTCTTGTTTTGCAAAACTAAAACTCAATAGATTAACTGTTTTATGATTTCAAAAAACATTTGGACGCTAGTGATGAAATATAAATTTTTTAGAAGTTCTTTAATTTAGAGATTTGGTCGTTCGGTCAGGGCGCAGGCGAAATCGAATTGGGTGGAGATTTTGCCGTTTAGTGTAACTTTTGCCCGCAGAAAATAAACTCCGGTCATTTTTTCACGAAATTTTACTTCCATCATAATTGTATCACCGGGTTGAACCATTTGCTTGAACCGGACTTCGCCCATCTTGGCAACAACCGGTACACGACCGCCGATTTCTTCGTTTTTGAAAATTCGGGTCAACAAAATTGCTCCCGCTTGCAACGCCGCTTCGCATTGCAAAACCCCCGGCACTATCGGAAACCCCGGATAATGCCCCTTAAAGAAAAATTCGTTACCGGTAAATGTTTTCTTACAGAGAATCCGTTTATCATCACACTCGACTATTTCGTCAACAAATAAAAACGGTTCCCGATGCGGAATCGCAGAATAAACTTCTTGTAACTTGTCCATAAATGGTATAACAAATTGTACAGAAAACGTTTGAAATTTTCTGGTCGTTTCTTATCTGGTTGTTTCTTATTTTAACACAATAACAACGGTAACCGCCGGTTTTATTTTTATTACAAAATAATTCGCGGACAATTTTATTTTCTCTTTCTGCAACATTTTTGCGGTTAATAAAACAGACCGTTTTTTTACGCTCTGTTTTTTTATACTCCGAATTTTTATGCTCCGAATTTTCCAAGTCTTCCGGCGTGAGCCATTGCGAGGGGCATTAGGTACATTGCTTCGAAATGTCCTAGTCCGCCGCACACCGCATCGCGTTCGCCATAATGTTCTGTTGCGTCTGTTCTTGCCAAATCGGAAACAATAAGGGTTGGAACCGGATGAAAACTGTGTGAAGCCATTTTTGCCGGTGTGCTGTGATCGCCGGTTACAATCAGGCACGCCGGTTTCAATGCGGAAATTCGTGGAACCACTTTGTCAAGTTCTTCAATCATCTTGACTTTTTCGTCAAAATTACCATCTTCGCCGCGGCTGTCGGTATATTTGAAATGAACGAAAAAGAAATCGTAATCTTTCCAAACTTTTTCCAAAGTATCGATTTCTTCCGTCAATGTTGTTGGTTTACCGACGAGTTCCATTCCGGCAAAACTGGCAAGTCCTTTGTACATCGGATAAACAGCAATACATGCCGCTTTAAGACCGTAAATCTCTTGATAACTTGGCATGTGTGGTTTTTTGGCAAAACCGCGAAGCGTGAGACAATTCGCTTTGGGTTCGTTGGCGAGAATTTTTTTTGCCTGAGTGAAAAATTCTTTAGCGATTTCGGCGGTTTTTTTGCTGTTGTCGTCATGCCATACCGGATCAAGCGGCGGTATTCCGGTGCGTTGCGGGTCAGTATCGGCAACTGTATCGCCCAATCCTTTACCGCGAATCACAAGCACAAAACGATGTTCTTTAACGGGTTCTACGAACAGTTCGACGCCGGAAATTTTAATATCACGAAGTTTGGCAACGACTTTAGCACTTTCATCACTGGGAATACGACCGGCGCGTCGGTCTGAGATATTTCCGGCGGCGTCAATTGTACAGAAATTACCGCGAATTGCCACATCGTTTTCTGTCATAGCGAAACCGATTCCGGCGGCTTCTAATGCGCCGCGACCGATAATATATTTAAGCGGGTCATAGCCAAACAAGCCGAGATGTCCGGGTCCGCTTCCCGGGGTGATTCCCGGTTTAATCGGGACGGACAATCCCTGAACACCGATTTTTGCCAAAGCATCGAGATTGGGTGTTTTAGCGGTTTCCAATTCGGTGAGTCCGCCCGGTTTTAATGGCAAACCGCCAATACCGTCAGAAACCAACAAAACAATTTTTCCATCTCCTGATTCTCGTAAATTTATCATTAGATCGTGAATATCCATAACGACTCCCTTTGAATTTTGTAAACTTTTGTGAACTAATTATATTTGTAAACGAAACGAACGTAAAAGAACGAACACGAATATTGATATTATATCAGTTACCAATCCAATCGGAAAGGGACGGTATCTTCTCTGCACCAACGACTTTCCACATCTACGCGGCGACCATTCGCAATGCCGACTTTTATTTTTGTTTTCAGACGGAAACGGAAACAACATCAACCGTTGCGACGGTGGGCGAAAACCCATCGGACAAATGTTTGGACGGAATCAACAGATTTTACAGGATTGGTAAAACGGATGTTCCATTTTTGTTTGTCATGAATTTTCGATATAAAGTATTTTCGATTGATTCCTGATGTTTTGCAAGCCAGTCGAGATTCGCGTATAACGAATTTTCGTTAAAATGTTGTAACTCAAAAAAATCAATTTCGTGAGTTTTAGCAAGTCGTGTTGCGGAAAGACGTGAACCCTGATCGATAGTACGGGCGGCGAGAACTTGCCATAACGCAAGCCGACCTTCACGCGAATCGCCCAACGCATTCGTAACTCCAAGAAATTCGCAACCCGCGAAAGCAATTGTTGCCCTGGCAACGATTCCGACGCTACCGAACTCGTCGAAAAAAACAAAATCAATAAACATGGTTACACTTCCACAAAACCATTGTTTTTAAGTACCAAAATTTTTCCCGAAGGAATATCCGTTATAACAAGGACTTACGAAAAATTTATTTTCCGTACAAACAAAATTTTTGAAAAAAATTTTATTGCCCCCTATTGACCAGTTAATCTATCCTTTGATATATTGTCACTTATCTCAATTGAGATAGCGGGGTAGTAGCCGCTTTTAATAATTTGTAACCTTTCACTGTAAACGACTTACGGTGATCATTTGTAAAAATAAAAAAATTCCGATTGACTAAAAGTGTGAGATTGGTTAAACTGTGAACCTAATTCAGTTGCGAGATATTGTTTTTTTCTTGCCGTCATTGTTTTGCGGCGGGCATGTTCGCAAGGGATTTTGATAAAATCTTTTAAAAGGAGATTGACAATGGAAAATTTAGTAAAATGTTTGGTTGTGTTTGTTGGGAATGTGTTGGAAAGTTTGCTGGGAAAATTGCTGGAGAAGTTCCAAATGTCAAAATGGACAACGCAGATAAAATGGAAGGGGGGGGGTGGATTGGCGTAAAGAGAGAAGAACGAACCATAGCAAGTGTTCACGCTCTAACCTCTTTGCCCCAAACCTCTTAACTCGTTTCCGCTTTTCACCGTTCGGCTTTACACTTGTCGAACTTCTTGTGGTGATTGCGATTATCGGCGTCTTAATCGCTCTGCTGTTGCCAGCCGTTCAAGCCGCTAGGGAAGCAGCGCGGCGGATGCAATGTGCTAACCATCTCAAGCAACTCGGTATCGGTGTTCACAATTTCCACGATACTCGTCTCGGTCTTCCACCTGCCCAAATTGGTTACTTGGATGCACCTGGTGGTGATACTACGGCAAATGACGAAATCCGCTTGGGACGTTTAACAATATGGGCACTCTTGTATCCCTTTATAGAACAAACGGCTCTTTATGAAGAATATTCCTCTGCTTCGTGTGACGGAAAATCTGGTTTCAATGTATTGTTCAACAATAAATGGTGGAACAATACAGTAACAGGTGGTTTAACTGAAGAAGAGCGTAAACAACACTCTTCAGTTGTTACGCTTCGTTGTCCCAGTCGTCGTGGAGGCGGTCCACTCATGGCTGAATCGACTGAAACAGGAACTACCGGAACAGATATGTCCAGCGGACCACAAAGTGATTATGCTATCGTTATCTGTTATCTGACAATGAATACATCTGCTGCTGGTTTAGATTTTTGGTGGAAATCAGGTTATGTTTCAAGTATAAATTCTGTTCAAAATGATCAAAGCCCATTTCGAGTTGCTATTCTGTCCGGCAGCAATGGAAATACATGGTCTCCCCGTGACACAATGGCTTGGTGGCAAGATGGAAGTAGTAACCAACTCCTCGTTGGAGAAAAACATATTCCTGCCACACTTCTTGGAAAATGTGGATATAGCGGCACTTACGCCGCCGCTCAGAAAGAAACCAAAGGTACTGAAGGGGACTGTAGTTATTTGAATATTGGTGAGAGACGCGGTACAAGTGTTGGAAGATGGTTTGTCTATAGATCAGGTAGTACAAATCCATCAAGCAATTCCTATAAAACTATTGCTCGATCTCCAAACGAATATTTTTCAAATGCGATAACTCTTGATCCTCTTTTTGGTAGTTTTCATGCAGGAATTTGTCATTTTTTAATAGGTGATGGTAGTGTTCGTTCTCTTGCGGTAACAACTCCCAATTCGTCAAGTAATCCGTTGTTGGCAAATTTAAGTCAACCAAACGATGGAAATCCGGCTACGTTACCATAATAAAAGGTAGCCAATGTTTCGCCGAAGGGCTTTCACCCACCATTGGTCGGCGTACTCGCCGACAGTAACCCTGTGGTAATTCCCGATCAACCGTTGCGGCGTTTCGGCGAAAGGTCACTTACCAATTAACTATTCACTATTAACTATACACTATTCACTAACAACCAACCTCATTTTCACCTAATTTTTCCTAACAAAACAACCTCAGTAGCCATGAATTTCCCACAAAACAAACCTCAT
>JAISNF010000203.1 GCA_031276415.1 Planctomycetaceae bacterium | reverse complement strand
CGAAAAAACTGCAAAACACTAATCTCAACCAAACCGCCAATTAGCCCAACAGAAAAGAAAACCAAACCAAAAAACAAAATATACCATTTCGCATCAAATTTTTCCTTCGATAAATTTGATGTTGTTTTATATTCGGACGTAGATTTTTTTAACGTGTTATTTTCCATTTGTTAGGATATATGTTGTAATTGTTTGTCATTAGTGACTTCATAAAGTCGTTTAGAATTAATGAAACGTAATAAAATCGCAAATCTAGTTACTATTGTGTGTACTTAATTATCAGAAACTTAATTTACAACAATCATCGTTTTATCAAATTCTACCTGAATTTTGAGCGTTATTCAATTTGAAAAAACTTCTATTTTTCAATCGCTAAACAAAAAAACATAATCAATTAATACTATTCAATTTTTAAGCGAGTCCCGCATAGTTTTTTACAATTATTTTTCTTTTTTGTTTTCTTTTAATTCCGGCAATCCTATTTCTTTTCTTACTCGGTTTGCGTCTTCTTGCGTGATGTGATAGATGTAAATTGAATAACCTGCGAATGCGACCGGTTTGAATTTTTGAAAATATGAAAGATCATATCCAAGCGTACCCGATGGCAGCATCCAGCCACCTTTGCCATCCGCCGCCGATAACGGATCATCACCAAGTAAAAAACAAACGTCTATCGCATACCAGCCAGGTTGCGGTCCCAACAATTCAAACGGTAACTCCTTGACTCGCTCTTTACCATTAACGCTTATCGGCGGAGTTGTAAATTCCAAACCAACCAGTCGAGGATCAAACGGTCCACAATGAGCAATTCGCATACCCGCCGCTTCCGAATGTTTGTCTAGCCATTTTTTGAGAAATAATAAATCTTGCCCCCACGAAGAATCGCTTTTGGCAAGATATTTATACGTATTTTTAGCGCCGCCAAATATTTCGTTACAATAAATAATTTCATGCGGAAAATAATAAAACGTACTGCCAATTGACCACAACAAAAATATTACAATAAAATTTCGTAATATTTTTTGTCCGTAATTAAAACTTAACGCTACCTTGCTTGTCCAAATAAATAAGAACGGCAACATCGGTATCAAATAACGCGAATGCAACCCAATACCTTTTTGCGCTGAAAAAACAAACAGAATTGTAAAAACTGGCAACAATAAAAAAACGTCGTCTCGCCAACATTTTCTGTAACGAATATCTATTATCGTTACAATAATACACAAACAAATTAACGCCAATGTTCCAACCGGTAACTTGATCAATAACGCCTCAAGATAAAAATATCGCCAACCTCCCATCTGCCACTTGCCATTCAAATACGACAAAATACCGGACTCTACGTCTTTTCTTTGCATGTCAATTCCCGAAACAAAATTACTCGGCAAAGGAACAGGAATATTAGCAAGACAAGTTTTAGAAAAACGATTGCCGCCTTCAGACGGAATGTCTTTTATTGAATCATAACCTGTTAGTAACGTTGTTTGAAATCTGTAGTCGCCAAGCGGTTTGAATGTTCCCTCAAAATCATAGCCAAGATTGATTACAAAAATACTCAAAACAAAAATCAAAAAAATCATAGACGCTTCACGTAATATTGATATTTTTTGTAACGATAATCTATACAACACGTACTTGAATTTCAGCGATACAAGAGCGTAAAAACCTGCCTTCCGATAGGTAGGCAGGTGGCGGTCAAACACAATTTCAGGCGTAAACAGTTTAAAAATTAGCCAAAGAATAAAACCAAGCGGATAAAAAACAAGAAGCGTAAATTTAGAAAGCTCCGCAATGCCCAAAACAATTCCAACACACAACGCCAAAAAATACGTCGGCTTTGATAACCATTTCCAAAACAAAAACGCAACCGCAACGCCAAGCGCCGCAGCATGAGCATCAGGCGTAATCAAACTTCCTTGAGCAAGAACATAAGGACAAAACGACCAAAGTAACATCGCAATAATTCCAGCGCCATTGCCGTAAAGTTGTTTTGCCCAAATAAAACAAACAAAACCGCCAACCAATATAAACGGAATACAAACCAATCGACCAAGCATAACAAACCAAACAAAACGATTGCCATTAGCATACATCGTATCAAGCCCAACAAAAACTTCTGTACGGTTAAGCTGATCTGTACTATATGATGAATAATTACTAAAATGTGGACTTAACCAAACAGGTAAAGACGCAATTACACGAATAAGTGGAGGATTAACACGATAAAGATCAAAACGATTAAGTTCCAAATGACTCAAACCAGAAGGAAGATGAAATACCTCAAGATGTGTTGGAGAATGAACAAAACTACTCCAAGATAAAAGAAAAATTTGTGTGATCAAAATAACGCAACAAAAACAAGTTGATATTTTTATTCGAAATTGATGGGATAATTTAGTGATCATTTATCAAAAGAGTTAAAGGCAAATTAAAAATAATAGGATCATTCTGTAACCGATATTTTATGTACAAGAAATCAGAATTATTGTTATCAGCAGTTTTTTTGAATAATAATTTATGTTCAAGTTGAAAATGTAAGTTGTCAAATTGACATGTAACATTGTCGTTTTGAATTTCAATGATCTGAAATGGTTTTTGAATTCTTGAAAGAATAGTTATAGTCTCTTCTGTTTTATTAGTTAAATCAATAACTGATGGAAAAGCCTTTATTGGTGGTTTTATTTTACCGTAGACATTTATGGTAAACTTTTCATAACCAGCGACATTAGTTTTAAGAATAATTGAACCGCTTATTTTTTCATCAAATTTACCAGTAGGTTCAAAAACAAGTTCAAAAACGCAATTATTTTCGATTTCGCGAATTTTTGTTTTGAGATTAATATTAGAAATAACATTTAATATTTGTTCATTATCGAAAGCAGTGTAATCATAGCGTAATAACTTTACACCATTAAGATTGTTAGATTCAATATCAGCTTTAAAATCATTCCACTCGCCAGTATAACGAACATAAAAATGATAAACGCAATTCCTACCACAAAAAAGATTGTCAAGATAAATTTTTGAAGGTTCGATCCGAACATCTACACCAGTAAATCCACTCGCAGAAATAACAACAATCGGATGTTTTGGATCATTTGTTTTAATAGCTGCTGGTTGTGCAAAAACTCCTAGTTTGGGTTCAATAGAATAAAATAACTTAACAACATCGCTCTTACCTGGCGGAATTGGACGTGATGGCTTCTCACTTTTTAAACACCCACAATTGACCTTAACATCTTCGACAATAAGATCAGCATTTCCTGTATTATGAATCGGAAAAACGAATTCTATCGGTTCGCCAACCGCAGGAATGTCGCCTTTGTCAAAAATCAAATGGTCAAAAACAACACGCGGAACAGAATCATTAAGTTCTGAATTAAAAAACGCTTTTTCTTTTTCGACATCTAAAGTGTAACCAGTCCATCGTTTCTCAAATGTTTCACGCTTTTGACGTGTTCGTTGCCCATCAAAATCAAATATATGAACATAACCTTGTTCAGGTTCCATTCCTGAAATAACGATGTAATGATCGGGATTTTTTAAATGAACAATACAAGGAAAAGATATTTTGGTAAGCGACTCCCAATTATCACGAAATCCAGTTGCTTTAATACCAAATTTTTTTAATGTTTCGGTTATTTGCAATAGAGAATGACCTTGTGGTTGAAAAGGTAAAAGACGTTGTATTTCGCCCGATTCTGTTGGTACACCAAGCAATTGAGCAACTCGAAATATTACCCAATGAGCACATTGAGGTTCTGGTTTAATAGTAATTTTTTTTTGTTGACTATTTCGTGTTTGAAAAATAACTGTAAGGAAAACAACGCCTACACAAAACGCTACAACAGGCACAAATAAAAAAATTCTTTGTTTTTTCATAAATTTGTTTATCGGTAAACTTTCCTAATTATAATCTATCTAATCTATTTTTTTATTTTTTTCACAATCTTTGCAACACTTGCAAAAAATATTATAATTATTGCAAGTGTAATTATAACAATACGTATAATGGAAAATCGCTTTAAGTCTTCAACAATTTGTTCGTTTGGCATTGGCGGAAGTTTAGTATCCGTCAAAATATATTCAGCACCAGTACGATAGTCATACACCATCGTACCACGATGAACTCCAAGTGAGTTAATAGAAAAAACATTTTCTTGAATTTTTGCATTGATAATATTTTCTTTCCAGATATATCTGTACCATTCTCGCGTTCCATCAGAAAGATCTGCTACAAGTAGAATCTCCTTTGGAATCCAAACGCCGTTGTGCTTTTGTAAATTACACAACCAATGAACCCCTTTATCATTATTAACTGACATGAACTCAATCGGCATAGAGCTACAACGCGTATCAACAGCAAAGCGTCCATAAGATTTTCCTATAGTAGTTTCAATTGTTAGCACGTTGTCAACATGTCGTATAGAAATATGTGAACTTTCAGCGGGTGATGACGTTGTACCAATTTCGTAATACGTTTTTAACGAATCAAATACATGACCACCAAAATCATAAGCATGACCGCCAAAATCAATCTTTTCTAGTGGAAAAAAGTGAGTTGTTAGTAGTCTAGACATCTCCTTACATGTAATTGCTCTAATTGATAATTTTGATTCATATGAAAGTTTTTTATTTGAATTATTTTCTATTGTCATATACCTTGATACATCATAAGACAATCCATTTGTCCAAAGAGTACAAACTTCATCGTGTAATCCGTTTTTTTTGTCGCCACCATAAATTATGCGGCGTATAGTGATCGAATCACCTGTCAAAACATCATTATTAAATGATATTTCACTTACGCTAATAGGCGAACCTAAAAATTCTATTGTTTTTGAAGAAGGCGAGGAACCATCAATGTACGTCTCGCAAATAACTTTACCTTCCCAATTTCTGATCCGCTCAACATTAGACTTGTATTTTTCTGTAGACAACGTCAATATTGCAACATCTGAAGCTGTTATTGCTTCTGTAATGTTTGCCGTAATAAAAACAAACCACATTGACAAAATAAAAATAAAACAATTACTATACATAATATTTACTCCAAATATTTATACATTATATTCTTTTTACACTTGAAATTGCAGTTTTTTGAAAATATGCGAAGCATATTTGTTCGTAAAAAACAAGCATATTTTGTAATCACTCCGAAAACAAAAAACGCATTCTCAAGTGTAATGAGTATATCATATTTCTCTTACTACTGAGAAATTCTAAAAACTCATTTGACCAGGTAGGCGGCGTTTCGGCGAAACGCCGCAATGGTTGATCTGGAATTACAACAGGGTTCACAGTCGGCGAGTACGCCGACCAATTGTTTACGGCGAAACATTGACTACCTTTTGAATTTATTGTCGTGAACGGTTACATTTCTTTTAATATTGCCGGTTTCTTTCGCAAAATCGGTGGAGTGTCGCGTCAATTTTTTGCTGCATATTTCACCAAAATCATAAATTTTAACATTGATAACATTTTTTTTATAAACGATGTTGCAGTGTTTTAAAAAATTCTTTATGATTAGGGAAATAGAGATAGTTCTTATTTTTGTCAATGTTGGCAAAAATAGGCAAAATAAATAACATATCACCGTAAAGATTTATAGAATCTTCGGATAGAGTATTGCCAAACGGCAATAATCAGAAATTTCTGAGAATGTATTTATTGACATTGCGTTAGTTTTTTAAGCAAGCAAAATATTGGTTTAACATTCATTTGAACGTATGATTTTTCCTGAAATTTTTCATCTTCTGTCGTTTTTTTTCCTGATGAAGTTTCCACAACTTTCAATCATCAGCCAAACCGTATTGACGAGACAGATAAATGATGATTTGTTGCTTGCTTTTTTGATTTTCAAGACATTATTCCGTTCCGTTTTATTTTGTTTCCGATTTCTTTGGTTTCCCTGTTGGAAGTTATTCTGTTTGGCAGGGAATAATTGGAATTTTTTCATTTATTTTAAAATTCATGTTAAAATTCTGTTTTCGCTACGGTGTCGGTTTTTCTGTTTTGATTTATTGAGACGTATTGCCGGTAAGAAGTTGTACGCGGTTTATTCCGGTTTGTGCAATGTTTCCGAATTTTTTGATTATTTTTTTGCCGTTTTGGTTTGCTTTTTTCGGGTTTCGAATCTGATCATTCAAAGGCAATCATTATGGAAACAATACAATGGATTACGGTAGCAATTACATCGGTTCTTTCAGTTATAGCGACTTATTTTTGTGTTCGGTTTATTGATGCCCGCCGTCAGGCGGATGCGGTCATTAGGTCAAAAGAAATTTTGCGCCGCGCCGAACTCGAAGCCGAAAATACAATTCGTGAAGCCGATCTTCGGGTTAAAGAAAAATCAATTCAACTAAAAGAAGAAAATGAAAACGAATTTCGCAAAATCCGTCAAGAACTTCATGACCGTGAACGTATTCTCGATAAACGTCAGGATATTCTCGATAAACAGGCAGAAGACCAACGTAAATTGGAAAAAATCGTTGAAAATACTCAACGTAAATTGACGGAACGGATAGAAGATACCAACCGCCGTAACGACGAACTTTTAAAATTAATTGAAAAAGAACGGTTGACGCTCTATGAATTTTCCGGTTTAAACAAGGAAGAAGCCACAACACAATTGCTCCAACAACTTGAAAAAGAACTTCACGAAGAAACAGGGGCAGTGATTCTTCGTCATGAAAAACAGTTGAAGGAACGTTGCGAAGTTTTGACCCGAAACGTTTTATTGGGAGCGATGCAACGTTATGCCGCTCCGCACACCGCCGAATCCACAACCTGCACAGTGGATATTCCGAATGATGACATGAAAGGGCGAATTATCGGTCGGGAAGGACGCAATATCCGAACATTTGAAAAGGCTACGGGCGTGGATATGATTATTGATGATACGCCCGGAGTGGTGATTGTGAGCGGTTTTGATCCGATTCGGCGTGAAGTGGCTCGTTTGGCGTTGAACCGATTGATCGCCGATGGACGGATTCATCCTTCGCGAATCGAAGAAATTGTCAGCGAAACAAACAACGAAGTTCAACAGTTTGTTCAAAAAGCCGGACAAGAAGCGGCTCAGGAGGTTGATATTTTCGGTTTGAACGAGCGTATGATCAATCTTCTCGGCAGACTTCATTTTCGCACAAGTTATAGTCAAAATGTTCTTCGTCATGCGATTGAGGTTGCGTTTCTTTCCGGTTTAATTGCTGTTGAGTTGGGATTTAATGAAAAACTGGCGCGGCGTTGCGGATTGTTGCATGATATTGGCAAGGCGATGGATCATGAGACGGAAGGCGGGCATCCCAAAATCGGGGCGGATTTATTAAAGCGTTACGGTGAACCGTTGGAGGTGGTTCAGGCGGCGTTGGGACATCATGAAGATGCGAAAATTGATTATCCTTACACGATTATTGTTGCGGCGGCGGATGCTTGCAGTGCTTCGCGTCCCGGAGCGAGGCGTGAATCGTTGGAAAATTATGTTCGTCGAATGGAGGAGTTGGAGGCTATTGCCAATGAATTTTCAGGAGTTGAGCAGGCTTATGCGGTTCAGGCGGGGCGTGAAATGCGCGTGCTTCTCAACGCTCAACAATTAACCGACGAAGGCGCCGCTCAAATTTGTCGCGATATTGCCCATTCTTTAACGGAACGAGTTCAATTCCCCGGCGAAATTAAAGTTACCGTCATTCGCGAAACCCGATTCGTTGAAATCGCTAAATAAAAATATTCCGGCAGTTAAAATCACCGAATATTCGTTCCGGCGGTTAAAACTGCCGGCTACATTAGCAATGCCCCGCTGGGGTAAATTTTACGTGCTCGGCGAGTTTCGCTAAAATATTACAAAAATAAACGTGCAACACAAACCTTATTCCAAAGATGATTTTGAGATCAGTCCGTTAATGTTTTATTATGAAGTCACACAATCTTGTGATCTTGTTTGTAAACATTGCCGTGCTTCGGCTCAATCTCAAGCGTCTGACGATGAATTATCAACAGAAAATGCACTTCGGTTGATTGATCAGGTGGCATCGTTTCCGCGTAAACCTCATTTGGTGTTTACCGGCGGTGATCCTTTGAAACGTGCTGATCTTTTTTTGCTGATTGATCATGCGGTAAAATCGGATTTGTTGGTTGCGCTCACTCCTTCGGCAACTCCGCTGGCAACCCGTGAAGCATTTGAAAAAGCAAAATCGGCTGGAGTTCAAGTTTTCGGTATTTCTCTTGATGCTCCCAACGCCGCTGTTCATGATTCATTTCGCGGTCTTGATGGTTCTTTTGAAAAAACACGGGAAATGCTCGAAACCGCGAAATTGTTACAAATCCCCGTTCAGGTCAATACCACGATTACACGCCGGAATTTTGAACTTATTGACGAGATGGCGGAATTTTTAACTCGTTTTGGCGGTGTGATGATGTGGTCGGTCTTTTTTTTGGTTCCGGTCGGGCGCGGCGTTGAAGAGGAACGAATCAGTGCCGAAGAATATGAAACGGCGTTTGCGAAACTTTGGTATCACGCCAACAAAAAACCGTTTGCTATTAAAACCACTGAAGCACCGCATTACCGGCGTTTTGTGTTACGGCAAGGCGGTAATCCTTTGGATGTGCCGAGACCTTTCCGGTTTGCAAGGGGCGACATGAAAAATTCCGAAACGTTTTCCAAATCACGAAATCGTGCGCCGCTTGGTGTAACAGACGGACGCGGAATTATGTTTGTTTCAAATAATGGTCGTGTTTTCCCAGCCGGATTTTTACCGCTGGAATGCGGACAGTTTCCTGAAAATTCTGTTGTTGAAATTTACCAAAAGCATCCGATTTTTAAGTCGTTACAAAATCCTGATTATTATAAAGGAAACTGTGGTTGTTGCGAATACCGGTTTGTCTGCGGCGGTAGTCGGGCAAGAGCGTTTGCCTTAACCGGTGATCCGCTGGAAACCGATCCTGATTGTTGCTACAAAATCGGACAAGACCCGATTTATGCCGGACAATAATCGTAATATTTCAGTAACATGAAATAGTCTATACTCATCACACTTGACAATTCGGTTTTCATTTTTTAACAGGATCAACGGATTTTGACGGGATAAACAGAATTTACAGGATTTTTCAAATAAAAGACACAAAAATTCTATTCTTATAAAACCGAATTTTAAAGTGCAATGAGTATATTTTCTTAACTACTAAATTCACAAAAAGAATCGTCCGCAAATTATTTTTAAAATCATCTGCGCTTATCTGCGTAATCTGCGGACAATTCTTTGTTCCTGTATTTTCTTGGAGTTAAGAAAATAAACAGTTACGATTGATCGGAATTGTTTGCCGGCGACGGTTTTCCGGCAGAAAGAACAACCTGACTCGGTCGGACAACACGATCAAATAACCGAAAACCCGTTTGAACTTCTTCAATTACCGTACTAACCGGATATTCTTCGTTTGGAATTTGCGCAACAGAAGCGTGGAAATTCGGATCAAACGCTTTATATTTCGCATCAATTTTTTCACAATGGAATCGCGTCAGGACATCAAGAAATTGTTGATACACCAATTGAACACCTTCGACAAGCGATTCAAGATGATGTGTTTTATCAACCGCTTCCAATGCGCGACCGATATTGTCCCAAACAGGAAGTAATTCCCGCATTAAATCGAGATTGGCGTATTTTCGTTCTTCCGCGTTTTGCCGATTGGTTCGCGCACGAAAATTCTCCAAATCAGCCAGAGCGCGAAGCGACCGGTTCTTCGCCTCGTCAAGATCAATACGAAGTTGCTCCAACTCGGAAAGCGGTTCACTTTCGTGTTGTTGCGATTCTTCATTTAATTCCGTTTCAGGATCACTTTCCGGATCACTGACTAAATCGATATGTTCATCCGTCATGGTTATTTTTTAATCTTTTTTCTCGTTGTTTTCTTTTTTTTCAAAAAATTCTGAAACAAAATCACTAAGTTTACTGAAAAAATTCTTTCGTTCCGGCAAAAGGTGTTCCCCTTCCAAATCGGCAAGTTTACGGAGCAATTCTTTATGTTCCGGTTTTAGTTTTCGCGGAACTTCGATATAAACCTGAATCAATAAATCACCGGAAATATTCCGGCGAGGCACAGGCATTCCGCGACCGCGTAACGTAATTACATCATTGTTTTGCGTTCCCGGCGGAATCGGCATTTTTTCAGTACCGTCCAATGTCGGTACTTCAATTTCCGCTCCCAACGCCGCCTGTGCATATCCAATAGGAACACGGCAAATCAAATGTTGTCCGTCACGCTGAAACAACGGATGCGGTTTTACCGTCACAAAAACATAACAATCACCCGGAGGTCCGCCTTCGGGACTTTTTTCGCCTTCACCCTGCAATCGTAACCGCGTACCGGTATCTACTCCGGCAGGAATTTTGATTTCCCGCTTAACGGTTCGCGGAATCAAACCGCTTCCCCGACAATCTGAACACGGATCAGTAATAATTGTACCGGCTCCGCGACAACGGGGACAAGTTGTTTGAATAGAAAAAAATCCGGTTGATTGAGTGATTCGTCCTTGTCCGCCGCAATAAGAACAACGTTCCGGCACTTTGCCCGGTTGAGAACCGGTACCGTTACAAGTCGGACAAGTTTCATATCGGCGAAACGTAATCTCCTTTGTAATACCGCGCGCCGCCTCATGCAAATCAATCGTTAAATCGCAACGAATATCATTGCCCGCCGCCACCCGACGACCACGTCCTCCATGACCGCCACCGAAAAAATGTCCGAAAATGGAATCTCCGAACAAATCACCAAATGCACCGAAAATATCATTAACGTCATGAAATTGCGATCCGCCACCGTTAGCGTCAAGACCGGCATGACCATATTGATCGTAAATCGCTCGCTTTTCGTCGTTGCTAAGAACTTCGTAAGCAGCGGCACAAAGTTTAAATTGTTCAACCGCTTGAGAGTCACCCGGGTTACGGTCAGGATGATACTTCATCGCCAGTTTGCGGTAAGCACTGGAAATCGCATCTTTGCTTGCGTTTTTCGCAACTCCAAGAACTTCGTAATAATCGGGTTTCGACATGGATTTTACAACTAATTATTTTTATGATAACAGTAGTGGACGTGTTATCCATTTTTATGTGTGTGTTGATACTTTTTTATTTGTGTGTGTTGTGTGTATATTTTTGATCTTAATTTTTTTGTTATAGAATTTTATATTTTGATTTGACGTATTCTTCAGCACTTTGTATCATAATTCCCCGTTCGTTATAATCTTTTTTATTTCGTGTTATAAGTATTGTTATATTATTTTCTTTACTTGCAAAATATTGTAATCCATCTTCAAAATCTCTAAAGTTTGAATTTAATGCCATATCCACTGTTTTTTCTTCAACCGGCAATACATTAATGAAAAGCCTTAATATTTGTAATAATTCTTTTGATTTTTCTACTCCATACTTTTTTCTAATGAGATAAAAAACATTTGCCAGAACAACTGGGGTTGTGAAAAGAGTTATTACTTTTGATATTCCCAAATCAAATATTTTTGCGGAATATTCATAAAAATCCTCTCTTTCCATTAAAACATCAAGGACAATATCAGAGTCTATAAAAATTTTCTCATTCATTGTTCTTTTGCCAATAAGTTTCTAATTCTGGGATCTTCGTCTGCCCATTTTTTAGCCTCGTCCTCCGATATAATACCAGTCAAACTTTCAACCAATGGTGAATACTTTTTAGATAATGTATCGGGAGATGCTAAACTTTTTAAAAAACTCTCAACTAATTTTGATAAATTACAATCATTTTTTTCAGCATATCGTTTAGCCGTTTCAATAATTGTTTTGTCCAATTTTAAAGTTAATTTGGCTTCCATAATAAACAAATTCCTGTATCAAAAAAAGGGGTTCCATATTTTAATAAACATATTGGATATGTTATTTTTATCTCTTTATTATCATGCCGTAATAATAAATCATATTATTTTTCCACACATATAAAATATACATGAAACAATTCCATTTGTTTTTAACTCATTGTTTATTAAACTTGGATCAACTACAACGTCAATTATTCCGCCCAAAGTTTCTATTTTAATCCAGAAATATTTTTTTAAATCCAGACTTGCATGATGTTGTTATTCTGGCTTAGGCAATGCTTATTTTTCAGAATAATATTCTCTGTATCGTAATGATTTAGGATTTTCAAAAAACGCCTCATTTGTTCTCCAAGTTTTTTAATCGGTATCCTATTTTTTATTCATTTTTTTAATTTTTTATAATATTCCATTAACTTACATATTCAAATTCTATTACTTTTAATTCTTCATTCATTCTTACACTTAATATTTCTTCTAATATTTCATCAACAAATCCTTTTGCTACTTTATAATCTACAGAAACAGTTATTTCATTATTATCTATATTAAAAAGTAAATCCGGATATTTTAAGTTTTCGACTGTTTTTGTTATATCAAATTTATTAAAATTGTTTACTCCAAAAATCTCAATCCTTTCTTTTTTGTCCAATAACTCAAAATAATTTTTAAAATAGTATTTTATTGTTTTATTTTCAGGAAAATTCTCCCGAATTGCTTTTTTTGCAATTTCATTTATTTCAATGTAGTTATCAAGTATTTCCAAACATTTCTTAAGTTTATCTTTATAGATATTACAATTTGATAATGAAATACTAATAATATTATTTTTATAAGTTACATCAATAGATACAAAATCACGGGTTTCATCAATCAGGATTTCTCCAAAATATTTTGTTTTATAGTGACCCATTTTTATACTTCCAATTTTGTGAAAAAATAAAATTTGTTTCAGATCTCGCCGACTTGACCCTGTTGACGGACGTAAATTAAAAACCAACTGCGTATAACAACAAAT
>JAISNF010000143.1 GCA_031276415.1 Planctomycetaceae bacterium | reverse complement strand
TTTTTTCTACAAATTATAGCAATGTTCCGTAATTTATTGATTCATTTAGGGATATTTGTTTTTATTGTTGAGATATCTGTTTGTGACGAGGGAACAGATTATCAACGCGGATTACAACTAATCCAATCCGGTCAATTGGATGAATCCGTTCTTTTTTTTCAAAAAGCGATTCGGATTGAGCCGGACAATCTTGAACTCCAAAAGGAGTTTAACAATCTTCGGCAGATTATCAAGATTCGCCGTGAACTTCCTACGGAGAAAAACGCTGTTCAATGGAGTATTAGGGCGGAGCGTTTGCGTCGTTTTTATATTGAGTATCGTGTTGTTTCGGAGCATCTCAAACTTGTTTTGGAGGTTCATCGTCGTGCCGAAACGCTTGCTCATGCGATTGACGTGATTGATGCTTTTTTAATGGCGGAACAATATCAGGCGGCGTTGGATTTTCTTCTTTCGCAAAAACAGCCGGATCAAATTCTTCCTTTGCAAGTTGAGAAGGCGCGTATTTATTACAAGGCTGGGGAGAAGGATCATGCTCGCAAGATTGTTCGTTCTATTCCGTCTGATCAATTAAATTCATCTGAGACGTTATTTCGGTTAGCCCGGGTTCAATCGTTGACATTACAACATGCTTCGGCGGTTAAAACATTGAAACGTTGTTTTGAGTTGACTCCGTCTCTGATTTTGCCGTCAATCAAAAAGGATGCGGAAAAATGTCCTGAATTTGTATCGATTCTTAATTCGGCGGAATTTTTGGAGGTGATGGGGACGCATTCATTGATTCCTTCCGACGAGATGAAATGTTCCCAAAAATGGATTGAAGCGTCTTCAACTTCTGATGAACATCAACGATCTCCCCAAAATATAATCATAGGCGAAATCAATTTTAACGACTGGCGTATTTACTAGCGTATTTACTAAAAAACCGATGGGGTAAAACCAATCGCTAGTTTGGAAAAAAGTTGGTTATTTTTTGGAATATTACAAAATAGAAGGTTCGGTTTTTCGCAAGTTGAAGTATATTATTGTTTTAGCAGATTAAATTGCAGAGGCAAAATAATGATTCGCCAAACCCCGTTTTCACGTTTAGATCATGAACCGGCTCGCAAAAACACTTCCGCTAGCACATTGGTCGGAACACGGTATTTTGATCGCCGTTTCCGGCGGTGCCGATAGTATGGCATTGCTGCACTTTTTGGCACAACACTGCCCCAATACCAAACACCTGGCAGCAGCACATATTAACCATCGTTTACGCGGCGAAGAATCCAACTCCGATGCGGATTTTGTTCGGAAATCAGTTGCCGATTACGGGTTTCGGTATTTTGAACACCAAATCGCTCAGGAAGAATGGAATACCCAAAAATCGGGAAGCCTCGAAGCCGCCGCACGGAATATCCGCTATGATTGTTTGACCCGAACAGCAGAACAAATCGGTTTTCGCTATGTCGCAACTGCACACACCGCCGATGACCAAATCGAAACCATTTTACATCGTTTGACTCGCGGAACAGGTCTTGCAGGACTCGCCGGAATCGCCCCAATCCGCCAACTCTCGCCGGCAATAACCCTGATTCGACCATTACTCGATATTCACCGCAACGAGATTATCGCTTACCTCGAAAAACTCGGTAAACCCTTCAGAATAGATTCAACAAATTCAAAAAACAACTTCACACGAAACCGAATACGAAATTTGTTGCTCCCAATGCTTCGGAAAGAATTTAATCCGAAAGTTAATAACGCCATCAAACGTTTGGCTCGCCTCGCAAGTGAAAATGAGAATATTCTTGCCGAGTTGATGGACGGGATTTTTGAAAATGCAATCATCCGCCAAACTCCAAACGAAATAATACTTGATTCCGCAAAATTACAACCCCTTCAAACATCAACACTTCGTGAATTTTTCGTTCGGCTTTGGAAACACAATAGTTGGTCGTTGCGCCATCTGGGTTTTGAACAATGGACAACGTTTGTCGAATTTTTCCGTTCCGAAACCGGTCGCTGCGAAATGCGGGGTTCCATAATCGCCGAACATGACGGCAAACACTTTATCCTTCGGCGAGACGAGGCAAACTCGGAAGAGAAATAGTGAACTGCGTACCACAATTCAACTCGCTTTGTACGGCAATCCGACCGCCATGCGCCTGAATAATTTTACGTGTTGTCGCCAAACCAAGCCCGCTGCCGCCGCGTTTTGTTGAGAAAAAAGCATCGTAAAGATGACTCAACGTCTTTTCGTCAATTCCAAAACCGGTGTCAATCAAATCAATTGCAATTTCATTTCCGCCGGAACGTGTTCGGATAACAAGTTGCCCTCCGTCAGGCATTGCCTGCTGAGCGTTAAGAACCAGATTCAACAACGCACGGTGAAATGAACGCCGATCCAATAAAACTGTCGGTAAATCACTTGCCAGATACTCAATTATTTCGATTTTGGATTCTTCCGCTTTCGGGCGGAAAAATTCAATTATTTCCCGAATTTCACGATTAACATCACTTGGCTGGAGTTCAAGATTGTGAGCGCGGGCAAAGTTGAGAAAATCATTGAGAAGTTCTTCCAATCGGCTGCATTCACGTTGAACCACTTCGATTTTCCGAAGCGCACGGCGTCCCTGAGGCAAATCAACCTCTTCAAGGTCTTCTGCCAGCAGTTCGATATTCAGCCGGATTGTCGATAACGGATTCTTGATTTCATGCGCCAATCCTCCGGCTAACCGAGCAATTTCAGCGTATTGTTCTTGAAGTTGTTGGTCGATGGCAAACTCCTGAAAACAAGGAATATTAAGCAGTTAAATCAATTGCGAAAGATGCCGACCATTTCGGCATAATGAACAAATCTCTAAGATTGTAACCCAATCACAAAACTATACAATACGGTTCATTCGAGGCGTTGCGCCTTGCGATACAAATCATAAATTCACAAACCATAAATCACAATTGACATTGCAATCAGGAACGATATAATCACCGAATATTTTCTCCAACCCCAAACGAGTTTTTTTATTTAACCACAGAGAACACAGACTTCACAGAGGACTTTTGTAATTGGAATCAAAACGTTATTTAATAATTGACTTTATGATCTAAATAATTTTTTTAAATTTTTCTTCTCCGTGTTCTCTGTGTCCTCTGTGGTTAATAAAAAGGTGTTAGGAATTCCTTTATATTTTGAGAAAAGTATTGTTTGCCGTATTTTCGTAATTTTTCTGTTTTATCCTTAAAAAAACAATCCCAATATTGTTCTGATGAAAACCCTTTTATCTGGTAATGAAGCGATTGCGCGTGGTGCTTACGAAGCCGGTGTAACGCTTGCAGCCGGTTATCCCGGCACGCCGTCCACTGAAATTCTTGAAAATATCGCCGCAAAATATAAAGAAACTATTTATGCGGAATGGTCTCCCAATGAAAAAGTCGCTTTTGAAGTTGCTGCCGGTGCGTCGCTTGCCGGTGCGCGTGTCATTACAACAATGAAACATGTCGGGTTAAATGTTGCGGCGGATCCGTTGATGACGTTGAGTTATCTTGGAGTTGTCGGCGGATTTGTGGCTGTTGTTGCCGATGATCCGGGAATGCACTCGTCACAAAATGAGCAAGATACCCGACATTTTGCCCGTTTTGCGAAAATTCCGATTTTTGATCCTTCCGATTCTGAAGAGGCAAAAGAATTTATGAAACTTGCTATTCAATTGTCGGAAGAATATTGTACGCCGGTGATTCTGCGAAGTACAACCCGCGTGTCGCATTCTCGCGGCGTGGTCGGAGAACAACCGCGTCAGGAATCAGGACGATCAATTAATTTTGAAAAAAATCCGCCGCGTTTTGTGCCGATTCCGCTTTGGGCACGTCAAATGCGGGTTCGGGTAGAAGAGCGAATCCAAAAATTGCAACAGGCAGGAACAAATTCACCGGCAAACAAAATTATTCGCCAAGACAAAACGCTTGGTATTATCACTTCTGGAATTGCGTATCAATATGTTCGTGAAGTTTTTCCCAATGCTTCCGTACTAAAAATTGGTTTGCCGTTTCCGTTTCCCGATGAACTGATTAAAATGTTTGCCGCAAGTGTTGAACGGCTTGTTGTTATTGAGGAACTTGAAGATTTTCTGGAAGAACACATTAAATCGCTCGGCATTTCCTGTATCGGCAAACAGATTATTCCGAAAATCGGCGAACTTTCGCCGGATATTTTGATTGAACGAAAAAATTTAATCGAAGGCAATATTGACAGTAATATTGACAGCAATAATAAAGTTATTGCGAATCAGCCGGAGTCAAAAAACATATTGCCGGAATTACCTGGTCGTCCGCCGGTTCTTTGTCCGGGTTGTCCGCATCGTGGAATTTTCTATGCGTTGGGGCGTCTTGATGTTATTGTTACGGGCGATATTGGTTGTTACAGTCTTGGAGTTTTCCCGCCGCTTTCGCGCTTGGACACAATTCTTTGTATGGGCGGCGGTATTTCGTTGGCTCATGGCATGGACAAAGCCGGAAATCCTAAAAAAATTGTCGGCATGGTTGGTGATTCGACTTTTTTTCATTCCGGTATTACCGGTTTGCTTGATATTGCGTACAATAAAGGACGTTCAACAATTATTGTTGTGGACAATCGTATTACGGCAATGACGGGGCATCAGGATAATCCGGGGTCGGGTAAAACGTTAATGGGTGAAGCGACAAACGAAGCGTCGATAGAAGAGATTGGCAAGGCGTGTGGTATTAAAAATGTTCGGACGGTTGATCCGCGTGATTTTAAAACGGTAATAGCGGTTCTCAAAGAGGCAACGGAATCACCGGAGGCGTGGTTACTTGTTTCGAAGGCTCCGTGTCCGTTACATTTACGTCAATCGTTGGGGCGACCGCTTCGGGTTATTGAGGAACAATGCCGTAAATGTAATGCTTGTTTGAAACTGGGTTGTCCGGGTTTGGAAAAGGTCGGCGATCAAATTCGTATCAACGAATATCTTTGTGCCGGTTGTGATTTATGCAAAAACGTCTGCCCCGCAAAAGCAATCTGTTAATTCCCAACAGCAAACAAAATTAAAACAATAAAAAACAATTGTCCGCAGATTATGCCGATAAACGCAGATGATTTTTTGATAATACGAAACAACAAAATAGACAAAATTTTTTAATTTTAACATTATTTTTATTTCATATTTTCGTTATTTTATATTTTAAAAATCATCAGCGACAATCTGCGTAATCTGTGGACAATTTTATTTTTCTTCGTTGCATATTTTCTAAAAACGGTCGGTTGCTTTCTAAAAGATTGGGGTGATTGAGCATTTCGGGAATTGTTAACCATTGAACAGCAGCAACTTCACGCAAATTAATACGGAATGGAGTTTCTTTAACAAGTTTAGCGGTAAACCAATGCAGCCGGACATTCCAGGAAGTTACGGAAATTTCGAGTTCGCAAATCGGTTCAACCAAAACACCGAGTTCTTCAAGACATTCCCGAACAAGAGCCTGTTCAGGAGTTTCTCCAAACTCAATGCCGCCGCCCGGAAAACAGATTTTACCCGGCGCAACAACCATTTCCGAACGTGTAATTGTTAGGAAACAGTCATCGCGTTCAATAATCGCAACAGCACCTTCACGAAAACTCATCATTAGGTAACTTCATAATTAACCAATTTTTTATTTAACCACAATTTTTATTTAACCACAGAGTACACAGAGAGCACAGAGGAATTTTTAATTGGAATCGAAACGTTATTTAATGGCAACTTCTAAAAAACTACTTTTTAGACGAAAAATATTTATAAGTCCTTATTTTTAAGGATGTGATTTTTTAAAAACAATGCTTTTAGAAGTTCCCTACATATTATCAATATCATATTATCAATATTATCATTGATTTTTGATCTAAAATAATTTTTTTTAAATTTCCTCTCTGTGAACTCTGTGTTCTCTGTGGTTAAGCAAAAAACGATATTAAAGCGATGCCAGATAACGTTCTGCGTCCAACGCTGCCATACAACCTGTGGCGGCTGCCGAAATTGCCTGTCGGTAATAATCGTCCGCAACATCACCGGCAGTAAAAACGCCCGGCACATTTGTGTTCGTTCTGAACGGAACCGGTCTCACAATAAAACCCTTGCCGGTTAAAGCAAGTTTGCCCCTCAGAAATTCGGTGTTCGGCGTGTGTCCAATCGCAACAAATAAACCGGAAACCGATAATTCCATCATCGATTCGTCAACCGTACTTTTAAGCAATATTCCCGTAACACCCTCTTTATCGTTTCCTAAAATTTCTTCGGGAATACGGTTCCACAAAATTTCAATCGCCGGATGTTCCATCGCACGTTTGGCAACAATTTTTGAAGCACGAAGTTGGTCACGGCGGTGAATCAAATAAACTTTCGACGTAAATTTGGTAAGATGTTCCGCTTCCTCAACCGCCGCATCACCGCCGCCAATCACGGCAAGCGGTTTGTTACGGAAACGCGGCAACGCCCCGTCACAAATCGCACAAGCACTCACGCCGCGATTTTTGAAACGTTGCTCCGATTCAAGACCAAGATAATTGGCAGACGCTCCCGTTGCAATAATTGCCGTTTGCGTTTCATAAATATTGCCGGTTACGCCGATCAATTTGTACGGCAATCGGGAAAAATCAACGTCAATAATATCGTCACTGACAACCCGCGTTCCAAAAAGAGTCGCCTGTGTACGAATTAACTCAACAAGTTCCGCTCCGCTAACACCGGTCGATTCCGCTCCACGCGGCGGTAACATACTTTTCCGCCCCTTGGGAATCGCCGAATCAATATAACCGCTAAAATCACCCGGCGGAAAACCCGGAAAATTTTCGACTTCGGTTGTTAAAGCAAGTTGCCCCATAGGAAGCCGGTTTTTCTCCTGATTTTCCTGCGTAACAGTCCCCTCAATAAGAAGCGGCGAAAGTGAAGCACGAGCAGCATAAATCGCCGCTGTCCAACCAGCAGGACCACTTCCAATAATAATTGTTTTTTCCATGTTTTTAATAATTTTAATAAATAGAATTAGATAATAGTTATTCACAAACGAACATAAATATTTTCAATTTTCATTCTGTAATTTTCATTCTGCAATTTTCATTTTGTACGGTAATATTATTTGTTTACTCGTTATGAAAATTTTCACAATTTATTATACCGTGTTACGATGCGAATTTCCACTTTAACCAAAATACTTCAAGTCAAACATCGACTCTGTTATACTCTGCCGCTTTTGACAAGAGCCACGACAAGAGCCACTGACAGGAGCCGCTGACAAGAGCCGTTTTTAACAAGGTCGTAAAGAATAACAGAAGGACGGATTGTTTGCAAGCGGGAAAACAAAATGTTTTGCAAAAGAACAAAAACATCAGAACCTGCAATCGTAACCAAAAGTTGCGGTGAATCCGCATTGACCGCCGGCTCGGTCTGCAAAAATATCGCCCGTCAGATTCATGAAAAGCGATTTATTCCGAAGCGCATTCAGATAATAATTGCCGCCGCCGCGAATTGAAACAATATTTTGTCCTAATGTCGTTCCGTAAACTGTTGTTCCGCTTTTTACTGCCGGATAATAAACTTTGACACTTGGCAATGATTGACCGCCAATCATGTTTGCGTAGTCAATTCCGAGAAAAACTTCCCCCAAAGGCAAACGTTTCTCAACATCAATTCCAACACGAAAATAGAGTTGTGTCAGCGAAACGTTTGAATAAGTACGATATTCACTGGACACTTTGCTCTCGGTTGTACCTTGTTGTCCGGCATATTCAAAATCGAATCCGAAATGAGGACGAACCAAATACGTACCAAATAAAATCGGACGTCCTAATTCAATATTTGTTTCAAAAGAATCACCGCGATATTTTGCCCGGTAAGTATATTTTGTATCGTTACGATAGGACGTATAATTTTGAGTGCCGCCGCCAAGATAACCTTTTAATTCCCATAATCCGTAAATTCTTTTACCAAAATATAAACCAAGAAAACCATCGGAAACATCTATTTTATCGCGTCCGTTTTTCAACTGCGGAATTTCCACTCCCGCCGTAACTCCAAGCGATAACCAATTCGTTGACAGGAACGAATAACCAACCTGAAGACCAAACGAATTAAGATGCCATGAATCATTTGTATGATAACTGCTTTCAAATTCCGAAGTGCGACCATAAAAATTACCCCAAACATGACGAACCGACAATGATGACAAGGACGCCGGAGACGCCGGTGATTGTCCGCGAACTTGACTTTGATTTTGATTCTGATTTTGACGCCGGAATATTGACCGGAGACCAAGATAACGTCCGTTTTGAAGTTCATTATCAATCTGTTCAAAGGCACGGCGGGAAACTTTTCGTTGCGGTAAAACAATTCCCATCGCAACAGAATCGCTAAGCGGTCGCGGATTACGCCGGTGATAACCGATAACATTAATACGGTAAGGCGTGGAATAATCAAGCGTAAAATCATAAAACGGACTTAATTCATTATCAATAGACGCAAAACCGGCGTCGTCTTCAAGCATTCCGTAACGAAGTACCGTCCAACCGTCAATCACATCAGGATAATGTTCCTGTGCCGCATCTTGTACTGTAACAGGTTGGAAAACGGCACCGGATAAATTGACGGTTCCTCTGATATTCAAATAAGGCGAATCTTCTTCACGAATACCAAAATTCCATTGATAAACAGCACCCGATTTGAAATTCACGTCGTTATCAATAATTCCCGAACCGGTTAAAACCGCATCGGAATAAATTGTTACTTTTGACCGTGTTAATTCTCCGTCCACTTTGAATGTTCCGGCTTTGATTTGTGTTTCATCCCAATAATCGTTATTGGCGGTCAATGTCAATGTTCCCGAACCGGTTTTTATCAATCCGCCGCTGCCGTTAAGCCGTGAGGTGATGGTCAAATCATGAGGTGTGTCCAGAAGAAAGGAATGACCGCTTGCCGTCGTCATCGGAACAGAAAAATCATCAACCGTCTGCAAATTCCGTAACGTTCCGCCGGCAAAAGTAATTTGTCCGCTTCCAAGATTTTTTGTCTCGTAAAATTCCAATGTTCCCGTTTTAATTTGTGTTCCGCCGGAATAAGAATTATTACCCGAAAGCGTCATAATTCCTGTACCGTTTTTCACCAACAAACCATCGCCGATAATCGAACCGCTTTGATTCCAATCGTCTTGGACATTGAAAATCACTCCTGAATTATTTGTTTTTTGCACATTTATTCCCGAAGTATCGGCGGCGGCGGCGTTCAAGGTGATATTGTGGTCATTGTCAATGGCGGCGGTGTTTTCAAAAACGATTCCGTCGTCAAGAACAATTTTTCCCGAACCAATCGCCTTCGTGGAAGCAATTGATAATGTTCCTTCTTTGATGTGAGTAATACCATGATAACCGCCAACACCGGCAATCGTTAATTTTCCGCGTCCCGTTTTCTCAATTCCCCCTTGACCGCTAATCGTTGAATTTTGAGCGATTTTCAAATCCGTTTCCGTAGCAAAAAGAACATCATGTCCGTCTGTTGCAGTAATATTTTGCGTCAGAACAGTTTCGCTTTGTGATGAAACTTGCGATGAAGAATCCGTTTGCAGAACACCGCCGGCAAACGTTAAATCACCTTTTCCAAGCACTTTACCATTGTTAATACTAAGAGTTCCTTCTTCCAAACGCGTACCGCCGGAATAACTGTTACCGGTGTTGGTCAATATTACTGTTCCAGCACCGGTTTTCGTAACTTGCCCTGCGCCGGAAATTTCTTGCTGATATTTATTGTTGTTTTGATCATTGAAATTCAACGCCAATGTTGCGTTACGTTCAACGACAACATTGCCTGTACCGGTTCCTTTGGCGTTGGTCAATAACAATGTTCCTTCGTTAATTTGTGTTCCGCCTTTGTAAGTATTGGCATTCGCCAGTTCCAAAGTTCCCAATCCGGCTTTGGTCAATTTCTTTCCGCTTGGTGTTGTGTCGCTTAAAACTGCGCCAACCTTAAAATAATCCGCATTTCCGCCGGACGGATCAATTGTAAACGTACCATTATTATTGTCAGGCTCAGCGTACCATGTTAATTCGACAGTACCGAGATATTTTTTTTGATCTTGTTTTAACTCAAATGTTCTTTGGAGATAATCAACATCTGATGATATTTCAGGTTTTTTAGTAAAATCTCCAGTAAGACTATTTTCCCATTCTAAAACACAGAACGTTTCTGTTGTTCCAACAATGCCGTTAATCTGAAGAGTAGTATTGCTTCCAATGGTAATATCTTGGGCAATAATATTTGTTGCATTTGAATTGGCGGTAACAGCGAGAATTGTATCTGTTTCCAACTTAACGGAACCGGTTGTTTCAAAACTGGAATCAACCCAAAATTCTCCTAACTGAATATCAAGATCGCCGGAATAATTCGATGTTTGTCCTGAAAATTTCAAAGTTCCTTTTTGATCCTCAGTAACAGCAATAACATTAACATTTAAATTTCCGGTTCCTGTTACCGTTCCATTGATTACATTTTCATTGCCGTAAACGCTTAAATTCAAGTCTTGATCCAATTGTAAGGTACTTCCGGCGTCCATTTGAAAATGCGGTGTTGAAAGTGTAACCGCATTGCCGGAATTAGCCGAATCACTGATACTTAGTGTTGCCTTATTTCGGACATTGAATTGATCAATTCCCAATGCGTTGACAATGTTCAGTCCAGCCCCGTTATCAAGTTGAAATGTTCCTCTGTCAATATTGAACAAGACGCTGTTTGCCTGATTGAGGTTTGAATTTCCGTAAAGATTCCAAGCCCCTTCGCCGGTTTTAGTAAAACGAAGATGAATATTTCCGCCAATAACAGACATCGGATCACGCATATTGAAATTGTTCCCGTTTCCCTCAACATCAACCGAAACATTAGCCGTTCCCGCCGGAGTTGAGTATCCACTAAACATAATCGAATTAGCATCTCCTGTATTGGTTGTTGAATTATAAAATTGTTTATTATTTACAAATTCAACGCTTGATCCTTGAAACGCTCCCAATTGAAGCGTGTAACTGCCGGTATCACTGACCTCAAAAAAGATAGCACCGCCCAAACTGGTTGCGTTATTAAATCTGAAATTTGTTCCTTTGAGGTACAAATTTGAATTTTGTGAATAAATAGCACCGCCAGAACCGTTTGCCGTATTATTTTCGAAAGTTGCGTTTTCGAGTGTTGCGTTTGAGTTACTCAGATAAATCGCTCCGCCGGAACCTTCGTTATCGTCATTACGATATTCATTTTTACTTGCCGAATTCCCGCTAAACAGGGTTTTGTTGCCGAACAAATCGCTTTGACTGAGATAAATTGCTCCGCCGCGAGTAGAACGATTATCGGTAAACTTGGCTTCGTCAACATTGATAAAATTTCTGTAATAGTAATAACCCTCACTATTAGCCGTAATTGCTCCACCATCAAAATTTTCATTAGAACCACCGCTAAAATTTTCATTAGAACACGACAAAAATGTGACATTCTGTGCATCTAAAATACCGCCTTGAAGTAAAATTGCTCCTCCAGAATAATTACTGTTTTGGTCTTTTGAAATGATAATATCGTTTGAGATAATTAATTGTGAGTTATACTCTACATTAAACAAAGAAGTATCAGTAGTGATTTTTCGAGTAGTACCAATCTGGTCGGATTGGATAGTCATTACTGACATGTCAACTAAATGAAATGGTTTATCTAATAAATTGCTCTGAAAATTATTATTATAAAGAGTATTGTAAGTAAATGTTGGTTCGTCATTATGGAGGATGATATTGAAATTCATACCATAATTATAAATAATACCATTATCATAACTGATCGTATTAGGACTGTAACCAAAAATAGGAAAATATTCTTGATCATACCTATATCGAATCGGAGCAACTTGATAAAGTCCCGGTTGATTTGTGGTTGCGGTATCGGGACGGGAGAGATAGCGGTAATATTTTTCAATTGTTGAACTATTGGGTAAATTTG
>JAISNF010000114.1 GCA_031276415.1 Planctomycetaceae bacterium | reverse complement strand
TTCGTATATTTTATTGTTTCCTATCCTCAAAAATAATCTGCGTTTATCAACGTCATTTGCGGACTATTCTTTAACTCATAATAGATTTAGTGTGTTGGAGAATTTTCATTAGCGGTTACGGCTCGGACTTCGTCCGGCGTCAGGAAACCGTCCCCGTTTTTGTCCAACCGCCCAAATATCCCCAACGCCGAAACAGAAAGCGTTGGAGCAAATTCTTTTAACGACACCTGACCATCCCCGTTTTGATCACGAACCAAAAACCAAACCGGAACCCCACGAAGTACCTCCGGCGATATATCGTACTTTTTAACAGCAGGAGATAACCGGTTCGCAATAATCTCCGCATAAACCTCATCGTCAATCGGCGTCTTGTCCGCCTCCATCGCTTCCTCCGTAAGATCAGTTGCAGAATTATCACCCGCCCGATTAACCGCATCCCGATTAACATCCTCCAAATTCGTTCCCGCCAAATCAGTCTGATTAACGTCCGCTTTTTCAGCATTTGTTGCCGCCGGTTGCTCAGGAACCGGCAAAAACGGTTTGAATAACTGAAATTGCGACGAAATTAGTTTTGGTTGAAAATAACGCTCAACCGGTTGCGGATGATGAATTGTTCGCCCCTCCCCGTAAATCGCTATGAAACGAACCAACTCGTCCATCGTAATCTCTCGATCTCCGTCAATATCAATCGATTGCGGCGCACCCGACATTTTTTTCCATTCTTCCGCCTGAAGAATACCATTCATGTCAAGATCATAATGTTGCATAAATTGCGTTGCGTAACGAATCACCTTGCCGGGAACAGGCGGTGCCATCGTACCGCGTTCCAATAAATCAGGAATAATATCGTCATCCGTTGTCAACACAGAACGCCCAATCTCCCAAAGTGCAGGACTGGTTCCGCCCAATTTCGTATCTGCCCCGTCAGGAACGGCAGAAGTTTCCGCTCCAAAAATTCCTTGCGGAAGTTTAGCACGGGAACGTGTTGGACGCGTTCCTTTTTTGCGCACCGGACGCTCCGCCAGAATATTTTCTTTTGCCGTATCTTCTTTGAGAATATCTTTTTTGGGAATATCTTCTTTAGGAATATTTTTCCCAACCGAAATATCAACAGCGTTTTCCGGTTTTGACGGTAACGGTTCTTCCGCTTTGATGTTGAAAGATAATACCGCACAAAAAAAGAAAATACAAAAAAACAAAACAGAACAAAATAGAATAACCCTTTTCATAACGATGCAAACGGAGATAAATTTTCAGAATCAGGTTCCGAATGGGACGCACTATATTTCAGCACCTGATCCATAACATCCTGACATTGCGAAATTAACGCAACAATACGATTACGGTTCTTTTCCCAATTTTCGTCGTTATCCCGATTCGAAAGAGTTTCATCCAAAACCGCCAACTCCTTCATCAACACCTCAATAGAATCTTTAAGATTTTGAACCGGAATATCACGAACCGATATAATCGGAACAATTTCATTAAAATGTCCGCAAAATACCGCCCAACGATTTCGTAACCAACGGAGCAAAGGAGTTCGATTGATAAATCCAACCGGCGTTTTACCTTGCACAAGCAAAATCTGTCTCGCAGAAATACGACAAAGAAAATCAAAAACAATTTTAAGCGGCGTTTCCACTGGATAAGAAATCACATTCGGTGTTACCAAATCGCCAATCGGTTCTTGCCAGCGGGAAAGATTGCCAATCAACGGAATCAGATTTTTTTCGGAAACCATCCCAATCAAATGATTGTTGTCATCAATCACCGGTAATGACTCAATCCGTGTTCGGAGAAAAAAATCAATCACCGAAGCAACCGTTTCTTTGGGGCTAATACTCAATGTAAACGGAATCATCACCTCACCGGCAGTAACTCCAGAAAATAACTCGATCAAATCACAAGTTCCATGAACATTTTCCGTTTCACTCGCAATCGTTTCCGAAAAACGAATACAACGGTTGCGACCTGATTCCTTCGCAAAAAGCAACGCCTGATCCGCCCGCTCAATTTGTTGATCAAGAAACGCCGTGTCCTCCATGCGTTCCGCAACCCCAAAACTTACCGTAATACTAATTTCAAAATTACTGTGTTTAATCGGATTGGTTTCAAACCGCCGCCGAATCCGTTCCGCCCAATTCCATGCCGTTTTTTCATTACAACCCGGCAATAGCACACAAAATTCTTCGCCGCCGTAACGGCAAATTATGTCGGAAGATCGGGAATAACTTTTGAGAATAGACGCCATCTCGCGAAGAACCGCATCACCCGCCAAATGTCCGTGAATATCGTTGATCCGCTTGAAAAAATCACAGTCAAACATCACCGTCGAAAGCGGAAATTTGTTCTTAATCGACCGTTCCCAAATCACTTGCGCCAATTCAAAAAAAGTAACACGATTCAGAAGTAGCGTTAAGGCATCGTATTTAGCGGCAAATTCAAGATCAATTTCAAGTTTACGAGTTCGGAGTGCCGCTTTGAGCCGAGCCTTGATTTCAATACGAAGATCAGACAAACTCGCAGTCGATTTTTCAATAAAATCATCGGCTCCAGATTCAAGCCCTTCAATAAAAAACTTTTTACCGGATTGAGCAGTCAAAAGAAGAATGTAAGTGTAATGCGGTAAAACTTTACGATTGTGAAGTTGGCGAATACGGCGGCAAAGTTCCAAACCATCCAGACCCGGCATCATCCAGTCCGTAATCAAAACGTCCGGACAATCCTGAAGAATCATCTGAAGACATTGATTCCCGTCCATTGCCGTCCGAACACGATGCCCACCCTGCTCCAATAAATGAGTCAGAAGACGAAGAATGGCAGGATCGTCATCAACAACAAGAATATTAGCAGAAAGGAGCGTATTTTCTTCAGTTTTCAAAACAATACCTTCAGTAAAAAAGAAAACATAATAAAGAATATTACCCAATATTCAAAATATACGTGGCTTAAATCCCTCTGGAATTTCAATTTTAACAGTATCACCGCTCTGGGTAATAACATAAAAACCAGACGCAATCGTAAATGATTTAACTTCGTCAAGAAAAATCGCACCGGCAACCGCTCCAATAAGTTCTTTGTCATTTTTATAACTTAGAGCCGGTTGCTGTTGCAAATGCCGACGTATTTTTTCCATACGTTCCACATGTTTTTCTATATCGTTAATAGTAGGTTTGGATTTGACCTCAACTATAGCAATAGTATTTGTATTTTCAAGTAGAATATCCGCCTCCGCAATAACTCGTTTATTCTCTTTGAAATGAACACCTTTTGCAGCAACAATACTAAAATGATAACCCAATTCGTCAAACCGATCCGCAATACCCGGCGCAACTAAATGTTCCGCAAGTTCACCAAAACGATTACTCAAATCACCAAAACGTTTGCCCAAATCAGCAATGGAACGAGTTGTCTGCTCAACAGCTTCATCACGTCTCCTTGCATATTCATCAATAATTTTACGCCGCTCTTCATCTTCCTTACGCCGTTCTTCATCTTCCTTACGCCGTTCTTCATCTTCTTTACGGCGTTCTTCGGCTTCTTCTTTACGCCGTTCTTCGGCTTCCTTACGGCGTTCTTCATCTTCTTTACGGCGTTTTTCATCTTCTTTACGGCGTTCTTCGGCTTCTTTACGGCGTTCTTCGGCTTCTTTACGCCGTTCTTCGGCTTCGCGTTCAAGAATAGCGTCATATTTGGCTTGCAACTTCTCAATATTATCAGAAGTTTCCTGAATTTTTTTACTCGTTTCCATGAACATTGCCCAGACTTGTTCAGGAGTAAAATCTTTAGAATAAGCGACAGAATTATCCGGCATGTTAGTAATTTTTGTAAAGGGAAAATGTAAACAGTACCACGTTAATAACTAATTTTAATGTTGGCGGTTTTCTCCGAAAAAACAATCTCGGATATGGCGTTATGGAAAACCGGTCAATCAATCAACACAAATATAAAAATTGTTGGTGAATTATAATTAAAGTCAGACAAAAAATCAATAATCTTTTCTATTGACACAACTTTTCCGCGAGAGGCTGAAAAATTGATGTGTAATTGGACATAATGTGTAATTGGACATTAAGCGTTTTTTTATTATCCCATCCATGCGGGTAATTTATCAGCGGTTGGTAATTTCGCAAAGTAAACCCGTTGAATTGCTGAAATATCGCTTATTTCTTTTAAGGATTCTAGAGTCGGTTCGTTGTCCAGCGACAAAACAGCGACCGAATCACCGCCGGGTTTCGGTTCGGCACGTCCTAGCGACATACTGCTAATATTGATGTGATATTTTCCAAGAACAGTTCCCATATCTCCAATAACTCCGGGTTTGTCACAATGGTCAATAAACAATAAATGTCCGTCCAGAAAACTCTCCAACCGGTAATTGTTCATCATAACCAAACGCGGCATGGAATTACCAAATAACGTTCCCGAAATCGCAATAGTATTATGTTCACCAAGAAGTTCAGCCGTAATAAGTGAGGAAAATTCACCGACTTCGGAAGTTTTTTCTTCAATCAAATCGATACCGCGTTCGTTGAGCATTGATGATGCACTGACAATATTAACATCTTCATTCATGGAAGCGGACATTAAACCGGCAGCAAACGACGTAGAAATGAGCGATGTATCTTTTTTGGAGACCTCACCTTTGTAGCGCATTTTACAGGATTTAATTGTTCCGAGACCGAGTTGTGCTGCCAGAATGCCAAGACGGTAAGCAACATTGAGCGCACCGCGATGCGAACACAATGTTTTAACGTCCAGAGTTCCGAAGTTGACAGCCTGTCGGATTGTTCCGTTTGTGAAGTAATCAATCAGGAGTTCGACTGCTTCGAGAGCAACATTTGTTTGAGCCTCTTCGGTACTTGCGCCAAGATGCGGCGTGCAAACGACATTGGGTTTACCGAATAGCGGATGATTTGTGCAAGGTTCTTCCTCATAAACATCCAACGCCACACCGCCCAATATTCCTGATTCCATACCTTCAACCAATGCTGCAAGGTCATAAATTCCGCCTCGGGCGCAGTTAATAAGTTTTGCGCCGGGTTTAATAATTTGGAGTTCTTTTTTACCGAACAGTCCGCGTGTTTGTTCATTGAGCGGGGTGTGAACGGTGAGAAAATCGATTTGCGGTAACAGTTCATGAAAATGGTTTACTAAGGTGATTCCGAGTTCTCCGGCTCTTTGGGGAGTAAAAAACGGATCCATTGCAATCACTTTCATATCAAACGATTTGGCGTATCCAGCGACAACTTGCCCGATGCGTCCCATACCGACAATTCCGATTGTTTTTCCGGCGAGTTGGTGTCCGGTAAAATTTTTGCGGTCCCAGCGTCCTTCCACCAATGTTTGATAAGCCGGTGCGATATTTCGGGACAAAGCCAGAATTAATGCGAAGGTATGTTCGGCGGTGGAGACGGTATTACCGCCCGGCGTGTTCATGACAATGATTCCGAGTTTAGTGGCGGTTTTGGTGTCGATGTTGTCAACTCCGACGCCGGCGCGGGCAATTACTTTGAGGCGGGTATTACCTTCGAGTGCTTCTGCGGTAATTTTGACACCGCTACGGGCAATTGCCCCGTCAAATTCGGTTAAACATTGTTTTAACGCTTCACCTTTGAGACCGATTCGTTCTTCAAATTCGATTCCGGGAGCGTTTCGCAACAAATTTTTTCCATCATCGGAAATAGGATCGAGCAATACAATTTTAGACATGTTAATTTATAGTAATCAGGGTTTGATTTAGGGTTTAAGTTTTAATTTAAGAATTTAAGGTTAAGGAACAATTCCGGTGTGATTTTATTTTTTCAGTAATATCTTAATAATATCTTAATAATATTTTAATAATATCTTTAATTTTGGGGCGAATGGCTATTATCTTTTAAAATTGTGTCATACAATGAGTGGTGTACAATGTTAAGGCATGAGCGATTTTGAAATTAATTGAGGTCAAGTATTATAGATGAAAAACTTTAAAAATAAAAGACCGGTTTAAGACGCAGTGAAGCGGGCGTTTTATCTTTCCACTACAACAAATTTTTTAGCGAGATATTCTAATGCGTTGGTTTTCTTATTTTCTTGCGGTTGTCAATGCGGTGATTATTGGGTTTTCATTTTTATTTGTCAAGATTGCGGTTTCTGATATTTCGCCGTTGGACGTGCTTAGTTTTCGGTTTATTGTTGCATTGATTTTCTGTATTATTTATATGAAGGTCATGCGGATTCCGTTTTATATTGAAGTTCGGCGGTTGTTTCCATTATTTTTACTGATTTTATTTTATCCGCTTGGTTTTTTCACATTTCAGGCTTATGGTTTACTTTACGCTACTTCTGCTGAAGCGGGAATTTTGACTGCAACTGCTCCTATTATTACTGCGATTTGTGCTGCCTTTTTTATTGGTGAAAAAACGAATCTATTACAATTTCTATTTATTCTGATTTCGGTGACTGGAGTGGTTCTTATTTCAATGATGAAGGGGATTCATTTTGAGATTTCCGATATTTTTGGGATTGTATTGATACTATTTTCATGTTTTATGTCTGCCGGTTACACAATTACCAACCGTGTTTTAATACGTTCATATACTGCGATGGAAATCACATTGGTGATTATGATTGCCGGCAGTTTATTTTTTACGTTATTTTCTGTTGCAACACATATTGCCGATGGAACGCTTGCAACAATTTTCCAACCGTTTATCAACCGGAATTTTGTGATAGCGATTTTGTATTTAGGTATTTTTTCATCGATGCTGACGACTATTTTTTCGAGTTTAATTCTCAAACATCTTTCTGCTGTGGAGTTGGTTGTCTTTTTGAATTTTTCAATGATTGTTGCGATTATTGCCGGTCATTTATTTATGGAGGAGAAGATTTATTTGTATCATCTTATTGCTGCGTTATTGATTATTATTGGTGTTGTCGGTACGAACCTGTTTGAAAAAAAATAACCATTCACCAAATAATCATTCAGCAATCATTCACCGCAACATCAATTGTTGCGACAGCGAATTAAAAACCTTTGAGTAATAATTCCGCATTGCGAACTTTCCACTCTCAACTCTCCACTTTCAACTATCAACTACAAAAAGGCACTTCAACTTGACAATAAATTGAAAGAGTGTTATTGTTAATAGGAGTTGTCGTGTTATACTTCACTTTATACTTCACTTTTTATACTTCACTTTGTTTCGATTTTCGTTCGTCAATAAATGAAAAATCTCGAAACAAAATAAAGCGGTAATATCTTTCTCGTAACTCACAAGAAATCATAATGAATTTGTTGTTGTTTGCTATTTTGTTAATTGACGCGATAGTTTCTGAAAATCGCCAACTCGCAGAAGTGGAATCTGCGGATGGTCGTGTTCGTGCGGTTTGGAAAGTCTCGCCTGCCGAACCTCAACTTTCCGACACAATTTTATTGACACTCGAAATTGAAACCGATTCCAATCTTCAGGTTACAATGCCGGTATTCGGTTCGACATTGGGCGAACTTGAAATTGTTCATAAAACCGAACAAACTTCCAAAATAACTCCAGACCGGGAAACAAAACAACTTGTTTTACAAGTCATTCCTCAACGTAACGGAATCACCCCAATCTGGCAAACAACAATTCATTACAACGACCAACGTGAAGAACTTCGTGAAAAATCTTATTCATTGACATTGCCGACAACACAATTGGAAATCAAATCCGCCGTAACTCCAGAATCCGCCTCTCTTGATAATATCTCCGCCACACCGGATATTTTTGAATTTCGTTCAATAAATCTTTTTTGGATTATTCTTATTGTTATTTTTATTGCGTTAATATTGTTGTTCTTTTTATTTCGTCTTTTCCGCAAACCGGCAACTGTTTCCTTAGAATCCGGTTTGACTCCCCAAGAAATTGCGTTACAACGTCTTGCCTTACTAATCGAAAGCCGGTTACACGAGACCGATGTTAAAAACTTTTTCATTGAATTAACCGGTATTGTCCGCTGGTATATTGAGCAAGAAACAAATCTTCGCGCTCCTGAATTGACAACCGAAGAATTTTTGCGTGAAATTACACAACAGTGGGAACACCGATCCGCATTGCCGCCGGAATTACGTGATCGGCTCCGGCTTTTTCTGGAGTCGGCGGACATGGTCAAGTTTGCACGATTTCAACCTTCGTTGGACGAAATCATGCTTGGAACACGTAGAGCAGAAGAATTTATTTTCCTGTTTGCCCCTCAAATAACAGCACAGGAAACCCAATCATAAATTTCCAATATTTGAAATAATTGAAATAAGGTAACTTCTAATAACAGGCTTTTTATTTAAGCACAGATTATTGTAACCGTTCACGACTGAATTTATAACTATTCCATAGAATTGCCTCAATGGTTTTGTGTTCATCTTCGATAACCTCATTTCAACCTAATTTTTCCTAACAAAACGATTTACCAAAAAACCTCAGTAGCAATGAATGCCACCAAATACAAACCTCATTACCTCATTATTCGTTCATTTTTTAATGAGGTAATGAGGTCGGATTTTTTATGATTTTTTGCTACTGAGGTTTTTTTGGTGAATCGTTTTGTAAAGAAAAATTAGGTGAAAATGAGGTTTGTCGAAACAATGACAATACGTTTTCGCAAATTCCACTGAATAGTTACAAATAAAAAAAATACCAACTTTTTTAA
>JAISNF010000469.1 GCA_031276415.1 Planctomycetaceae bacterium | reverse complement strand
CGTGTTCAAACGCCAGCGTTTCTAGTTCAATCTGCTAGGTTAAGAGTTCAATCTGCTAGGTTCTGAGTTCAATCTGCTAGGTTCTGAGTTCAATCTGCAAGGTTCTGAGTTCAATCTGCTAAGTTCTGAGTTCAATCTGCTAGGTTCTGAGTTCAATCTGCAAGGTTCTGAGTTCAATCTGCTAGGTTCTGAGTTCAATCTGCTAGGTTCTGAGTTCAATCTGCTAAGTTCTGAGTTCAATCTGCAAGGTTCTGAGTTCAATCTGCAAGGTTCTGAGTTCAATCTGCAAGGTTCTGAGTTCAATCTGCTAGGTTCTGAGTTCAATCTGCAAGGTTTTAAGTTCAAACGCCAGCGTTTTAACTCATTCTGCCGGCAGAATAGTTCATTCTGCCGGCAGAATAGTTCATTCTGCTAGCAGAATAGTTCATTCTGCTAGCAGAATAGTTCATTCTGTCGGCAGAATAATTCATTCTGCCGGCAGAATAGTTCATTCTGTCGGCAGATTGAGTTAAATTTCCGACGATTGAAGACCTAATTTTAGAGATTTTTCCTATATCCCGAAGGGGCAACATAAACCAGCCTTAACCCAACGGGTAGGGTTGAAATTGCAAACAAAAACAACCTCATTTCTACCTAATTTTCCTAACAAAACAACCTCAGTAGCCATGAATTTCCCACAACACTAACCTCATTACTTCATTAACGTATTTTTAACAATGAGGTAATGAGGTTGATTTTTTGTAATCATTCACGGTAATAGTTTTAAATCGTAGAGACACAATGCATTGTGTCTCTACTAAAATTTTTATTATGATAACTTGTTAAACGAATCTCCGTGAACGGTTACGATTTTTTTATATCTCTTTTGCTACTGAGGTTGTTTTGTTAGAAAAATTGGGTGAAAATGAGGTTTTTGTAAAAAGGTAGGCAACTGTTCGCTTGAACGGTTGCGTCGGCGTACTCGCTGACAGTGTCCCTGTCTATTTTGAATACCTTTATTTTCACCTAATTTTCTGATTGGGGTAGTATTGGTATAATACTTGGCATAATACTTTGCAGAAAGGCATTGCGGGAAATTTAACATCAAACCTTGAAAGGAAATAAAATGTATTCATTAGTTATTTTTGGAGCGTCGGGCGATTTGACAAGCCGGAAATTAATTCCGGCGTTGTACAATTTGTTTCGCAAAAATCGTTTGCCGCAACCGATTCGAGTCATTGGTTTTTCCCGAACACCAATGGAAAACGAAACATGGCGCAATAAATTATTGGAAACAACACGCCAATTTACCGGTACTATTTTTTGCGAAAAAACATGGTCACTATTCGCTCCGAGTCTGTATTATCATGCCGGCGACATTGGCAATACGGAATCCTTCACCTCTCTTGCCGCTCTTCTCAACCGGTTTGAAAATGAACACCAACCGGAAGTTACGGAATCGCATCGGCTTTTTTATTTTTCGACGGCGCCGCAGTTTTATGCGGTTGGTACGGAACAACTTGGTGTTGCCGGATTGTCAACAGAATCGTCGGGGCAGACAAGCCGTGTTGTTATTGAAAAACCTTTTGGTACGGATTTAGAATCGGCACAAAAATTGAACGAAATTATTCATCAACGTTTTGACGAATCCCAAATTTATCGGATAGATCATTATCTTGGGAAGGAAACGGTTAATAATATTTTAGTGTTACGTTTTGCCAATGCTATTTTTGAACCGATTTGGAATCGTAACTATATTCAAAATATTCAGATTACGGCAAACGAAGACATTTTGATTGGGCGTCGTGCTCCGTATTATGAAAAGGCGGGAATTTTGCGGGACATGTTCCAGAATCATTTGTTGCAAATTTTAACATTTGTTACAATGGAACCGCCGGCACGATTCGATGCGAAAGCGATTCGTGATGAGAAGGTGAAGGTGTTGCAATCGATACGACCGTTGACGGAGGAGGAAGTGTTGAAAAATTCTGTACGGGGACAATACCGAAGTTATCGGGACGAAGTGGGCGTGAAGAAAGATACTCAAACGGCAACTTATGGAGCGGCTCGTCTTTTTATAGACAATTGGCGTTGGAAGGACGTGCCGGTTTTTCTGCGCAGCGGCAAGGGAATGGCTTGCCGGTCAACGCAAGTCATTATTAATTTTCGTCAACCTCCTCACAGTATGTTTTCCGGCACAATATCATCAGGCACGGCGTCACATTTAACATTGCAAGGCAATCGTTTACTTTTGCAACTTCAACCGGCGGAAGGGGTGCAGGTTCATTTTATGACAAAGATTCCCGATACGGAAATGAAAATCCGTCCTTCGGAGTTGAATTTTAATTTCAAGAACAGTTTTTCCGGTGAGATGCCGGATTCTTATGAACGTTTATTGTTGGATGCGATCCATGGCGATGCTTCACTTTTTGCGCGAAGTGACGAGGTAGAAGCGGCGTGGCGAATTATTGATCCGATTCAAAAAACATGGGACAGCGGCAAAATGCCGGACACGGAATTTTACGAAACGGGTTCAACGGGACCGGTTCAGGCGGAACGTTGGATAGAGTCGTTTGGCGAACACTGGTTTGACTTGTGCCCGCTCGTGTAACAACAAAAAACACGTCCGCAGATTATTTTTAAAAAGTCCGCAGATAGATGCAGATTATATAAAACAACAAACAAAATTAAAATAAAATTAAAGCAACAAAAAATTGTCTGTCTGTTTTATTGTTTCGTATTCTCAAAAAAAATTATCTGTGTTTATCAGCGTTTCTCCGCGCCATCTGCGGATAATTCTTTAATTACTGTGTTTTCTGTGGTTAAGAAAATAGACGATTACTTTTGATTTTGATCGTCAAATAAATTGTAGCGAGAATAATCAATAAGGTAACACTAAAAATTCCGGCAATAAAGTTTCCATAATTTCCTCCAAATAATAATACAATAATAATGATAGTCTGAACAGTCATATAAATTGACGAAACGATAATGTGTGGGATTTGTTTTTCATTTGCCAGTAATTGGTAGAGATGTTTGCGGTGGGGGCGAAAGATGTTTTCGCGTAAATACAACCGGTGAATAATTGTTAAAACACTGTCAACTCCATACACCGCAATAAACATTAACCACGTAATATTTAACGTTTTCAAAATAAGTGAACCAAGTAAAAAAACAATAATAAATGCCAACGAAACCGAACCAACATCACCGGCAAAACATTTTGCCTTTGTACGGAAATTAAAAAAATTGAAAACAAGAAGTGAAATAAAAATAACATTAATCAGGTTTTGATCCACAAATTCCGTGTGAAAAAGATTAACGTATCCCAAACCGGTAAGAACAACAAGTCCATAACCGCCGGTCATTCCGTTAATACCATCCATAAAATTAAACGCATTGATTATTCCCGCTGCAAAAATTAATAACGGAATAATAAACCACAACGGTAATTGTGATAATAATTCCCATTGTACAAAAAGAAAAAGTACGGCGATAAAATGAATAACGATACGGATTTTATTGGGCAACGGTTTAATATCATCACAGAAACTGATTAAGGAAATCAGAATCAGCCCCGCAAAAAATAAGGGATAATTAAATCCGTACAGGAAAAAGAAAACCATCGCCGCCGCCGGAAAAATAATCCCGCCGCCGCGCAACGTAATTCTCGAATGTGAACTCCGCTCATTCGGCTTGTCGATAATATTCAACCAATTTGCCAAACGGAAATATAAATATTCAAGAACAAAAACAAAAATAAAAACAGGTATTAAAGTCATACTTCAATTATATCTGATGAATAAATACAATTTGTAAATAATTTTCGGAACAATGAACGTAACGAATATGATATTGATCAGGGTACAATTTTTAATGTAAAATAAAATGGATAAAGAAGTGGTACAAACACAGGAATAGAAATGCCGGAAAATTCACGGCGAATATCGTACTGATAAAATGGATGTAAATCTGTTACATTTCTGATTCGCCGTCCTATTTGTGATGCGGTAACAAGTTCAAGAACATTATTGGTAACGGTATCAATGTTACAAAATGAATAGGATGGAGAAGGATACATTGCCATTTTTAATTTGAGTTTAGGAAAATAAACTCGTTTGGCAATGTCAATTTTATGAGTTGTATCATAAATTGGAGCAGGACGAAGAATATCAACTTTTGAGATATTTTTTGATTCTAAAATGATTTGTTCACATTGTTTTTTGCCTTTTCCATAAAGTGTTGCTGGATGTAAAGGTACAGATGGATGAACCGGACAAGTTTGATTTTC
>JAISNF010000449.1 GCA_031276415.1 Planctomycetaceae bacterium | reverse complement strand
AGTTTTGTCAAAACGTTTCCAGTTTTCTCTGATATTTGTTAAAGAAATTTCGAGTCGTTTTAGTGTTGCGGTATTTTCGCCTTTTTTGCGTTCCAATTCTGCTTTATCAAGTTCACCTTTAGCCGAAGTAATCATTCTAACAACTTCCGCAATACGCTGACCATTGGGACAAATTTTTTTATATTTATCTCCCGATTCAACAACCACTTCCCAATGTTTATTATTAAAACTTTCTTCAACTGCATTGAAAAACGGTATCTCGTATTTTTCTGCTATTTTTGTAAGCAGTACGTCAGTTTGTCGAATCCGTTCTTCGCTATGCAGGCGTAAAAACGGCAAAAAACCGGATGTTTTATATGACATTAAGTAATTCTGGATTCTTTGTATTTCATCTATTGACGTATCCGTTTTAGTATTAATTGTTGTTTCAGCTGAACTCAAATTACAACCATCGTAAAAATACCAAGATGTTGTTATAACAACAATGCATATCGTCAAAAACGACAAAAAACGTACTTTAATATTTTTTCTGATTTGCTGTTGTTTTATCGCTACAATTTTCCTGCGTTCATTATCGTTTTCCGGCAAGCGGTTAATAAGATTTTTTATCAACCACAGTGATTCATCTACTTCTTCTTTTTTTCGCCAAACAATTGGTATCTTAGGTAGTCTTTTAGTAAGATTTTCAAGCCTTTTCAAATCCAATTCATTTATTTGTCGAACAAGCCAACCGAATGGATACGGCAAACCATAAGACGCTAACGGATGAATCTTGTCCGGTATGTTATTCGTACAATGTCCTAAAGCACTGATTGGAAATATTTTGAAATGTTCTTCTCCAGCATTATTCCGCAAAGCATAGAGAACATTCTTAAATGATTCATGTGTATCAAAAAATTGTTCAAGCCGTTCTGTTTCAATATCTGCCGAGTTTTTTTCAATTGGTGATTGTCTATCCCACTTCGTCAATACAAAAGCAATCGGTGTTTTACGGTCATTTGTTGCGGTTCCGTGCAAACTATTGAATGCTTGAATAATGTTATGAATTTCATCTGGTATTTCACTTTTCGATTCATTTTTATCAGGAGTAACGGCAAGAACGATAATACCATCAAGGTTGCGCATTTTATTACGAATACGGTTGACCATTTCGTTCCCATTGGCAAGCAATGACGGGTTAAGCAACTCACCGGCATAATCATGAATTTCGAAATATATTTCGCCGATTTGACTATCAGAATAAGTATAACGATATTTTGGTACAACATCCATTGAAGTAGGCGTTGCTTGTGGTAATTTACCAACTTCAAGTGCGACTTTGTGTTGTTGAAGGTTCACGTATGCCTGTTTAATATCATCCGAGTCGGTATCTATTGCAGGCAATGCAGCACAGGTTACACTTTCTGTTGTTGGTCGGCGTTCCATACCCATTGCGGTTAAAATACAGGTCTTGCCGCTATTGGACAAACCGATTAAAGCAAATTTATAAAGTTTCTTGTCAATATTATTAATTTTTGAATTGGTATTTTTAATTTGAATAAATTTGGTAATAATACCAACATCAACCAAATACTTTGAATTTGCTAAAACAAATTTTATTTCTTGTACGAATAATATTAGAAATAATTTAAGTTTCTTGCCAATGTTTTTGAGTCTCATGTTTATATTTTTCACTTGAATAAATTTATAGTAATAGGAATATGATTTATCATCTCCAATTTTTATGTTGTTTTTAATAGAGAGAAAACGAAAACTTTTTAGTTAATTTGCTAACGCGGTTTTTTCAACAAAAACTTAATTGGTTTGAGAATGTAAAATCTCGTGAAAGGCAAGCAGCATGCAATAAAAAACGCAACCACAACATAGCCGACAAACGCAGTCCAACTTGTAAAAAAATTTCCAGCCGTCCGCTTCACTGCTTCAACTGACGCAACACCAACTTTTTCAACCGCTTGTTCAACACCTTTTGATATTCCACTAATCGCCTTTGCCGCAATATCTCCGGCACATTGTGTTAAACGTTTTAAACCTTCCTCTGTCAAGTTGCCGACAGTATCCATAAAACCTTCCGGATCAATGAGATACCAGGCTAATGCTCCACCGATGAGCCATTTTTCCCAGTGTGGCGTAACATATTTACTCCAAAAATTGTTTGCAGCATCGCCATATTTTGTGAATAGTTTGCCATAGTCAACAAGTGAAACTGTTCTTATTCCTTTCGGACTAACTAGTTTTCCGCTGTGAATTGCCGCATCTAGCCGCATTGCTGTTTTGGCTGTATCGTCGCCATACATTCCGATAGCAGTTACTGTTTCCGCACCGCCACGTTCCAAAAACTTTGCTCGTTGCAATATATCCGGCATATTCTTCTCACAACTCTTTGCTCCGTTGCCTAACACAATTAAATATTCTTGTGATGGTTTCGGTAAATCATCGGCAAAACGTACCAACGATGGATCAATTGCGTGCAATTCGGATTTCACCGCGTTTTTCAGTATTGACGGGTCGGCTGATTTCACTACACGTTTTGCCGCATTCTCCAACGCTTCACGACTTGCTTTACTATGTGTCAACGTTTCAGCAAGTTCGTCGGCTCTGTGAATCGGAACATTATCCGCAACATTCGCCGCCTTACGAGCAAAATTCGTAAAGTTCAACGCATTGGCTATTGAAGTAACGCAAAAAATCATCAACAATACAATAATAAATTGTTTCATTTTTTAATCCTTTCAAATTGCGGATTGATAGCGTGTAATTATGGTTTGGAATGTTTAATGTTTTCTTCTATTGTCTGATCTGTTACTTTTTTCGCCGCTTGCTCAAGTTTACCTGTTGCTGCGGACAACCACATTGCTGATTGGTATTCTTCATAAGACAAATTTCTTTGTTCTGTAATACCTTTTTTATTGGTAAATTTTAATAACATTTCCTGCGCAGTTTCGGAATTTAAAATAGTATCTCCAATAGTATTTACACCTACAGATTCAACGGTTCCCTTTGCGATTACTTTTGGGATACCAATAAATTTATCATCAAAACCCATTGCCAATGCTTTAAAATTCAACACGACTTTTCTATCAGAACGCATAAAAATTCTGGCGTCAAGAGCAGTCATTTTTTTGAAAGTCTCATTCTTGATACCGAACATGCGGGCTTTGTCGAATGCGTAACGAATTGACGGTGTTGTGTCAAAACTTAAAAATGAGTGCGGTGATTTTTTCAAAGTTTGTTCAGCAACATTAGTAAGTGCTTTTTCTGTTCCTTTTTTTGTAATTGTTTTACTACCCAAAGCAATTTCACGTTTACCCATTTCTTTTCCGATCTGTTTAGCAACCTGAATACTCGATTTTCGCGCAATAGCTAAAGTCGCTTGCTTTACAACTTGATTCGCAACAATACCAGAGCCAGGTATAACAATTTCGCCACAAATAAAAACGCCATCAATTACAGCCCCTACAATTTCAATAACAGTCACATCACGTCCCTGAATTTTTTTATGGACAACTTTGTAAATAGCGTAAACTGGCACATGATTTAGAATACCTTCGTAAGGATGCATGTCTTCGGTTAAAGCGGTATTACTAAGACGATTATAGTATTTCAAACGGTTTAATCCGTCAGGATTTTGAGATTGCTCTTCCAAAATTCTCAATTTGTCTGCTTCTGAAATTTTACGAGATAATAAATTAACCAGTTCTTTTTCGTTGCGAAATCGATCAATGGCAAAAACAACGGCATTGTTTCGATCAAGCATTGCATTGACAGCATATTCCGTTAAGATTTTTTCTTTAC
>JAISNF010000585.1 GCA_031276415.1 Planctomycetaceae bacterium | reverse complement strand
CCTATATTGGAAATGCCCCGTTGGGGCATTCCTAAGGTAGCGATGGGTTTTAACCCATCGGACAAATTGGCAAATAGAATATTGTAGTTGTTTCGGTGAAACGTTACCTACCAAGAATAATTCCGCTTGCGAAACTCGCCTGATTATCGTTCAAAATAGACACTCAAAACCAATTTCACATTGTTTTTTCAAGTGCCAAACCCATCTTTGAAAAATTCCAGTTACATAACATTGGACTAAATACCACTGCAGGCAAGGAAACCGCCGTCAACCGGAATGACAATTCCTGTAACAAAACCGGATGCTGTATCGTTAATCAGCCAATCAACACAACCAAGTAATTCCGATGCTTCTCCGAATTTTTTGAGCGGTGTCTGCCGCAGAATATTCGCACCACGTTCAGTAACACCATCGGGAGTAAGTAATCGTGAACGATTACGGTCATTCAGAAAAAAACCAGGAGCAATCGCATTAACACGAATTCCTGCCGGAGCAAGATAAACAGCAAGCCATTGGGTTAAATTAACAATTCCGGCTTTTGCCATACCATAAGCAGGAACACGCGACAACGGTTTAAAACTGTTCATCGATGCAATATTAATAATACAACCTTCACCCAAACGCGCCATCGCGCGTCCGAAAATCTGACACGGTAATACTGTTCCCATCGTATTGACCTCAAGAACGTTGCGAAAAACATCCGGTTTCAGATTAAAAAAACCACGTATTGAGTCTTCCGAATTTAATTCGGCAGGATCAAATTCGTCTTGTGTTGTTATGGCACCTTCCTGATTTCCGCCGGCTCCATTGATTAACACATGCGGCAATCCCCATGCTTCAATAATTTTCGTTGCGGATTTTTCGAGGATATCCGCATCTGTTACGTCAACAGACAAAGACATTGCTTCACCTCCATGTTCCATAATTTTGTTACGAACTGTTTCAAGTTTTTCAAAACGCCGTCCCAATAACGCAACACGAAATCCTTGTTGAGACAAATGATACGCCATTTCAGAGCAAAGTGTTCCGCCCGCTCCAGTAATAACGGCGACAGGTGATTTTTGTTGTTTCATTTTTATGTATTGAATTTTTTTGTTAAAGAAATGTTAGTGTAATATTGATTACAAATAATTTTTTTGTACTTTTATTAAATGGTTTTCTGTGTTTTATTTTGAAACAAGAAGCGATCTTGCATTGCCGGCACAAAGCGATTCCAGTAATGGTACAAGTAATTCATCGTTATCGGGAATTTCACCGTGTCCGATGCGTTCTCCCAACCAGTTACATAAAATACGGCGGAAATAATCGTGTCGGGAAAATGATAACACACTGCGTGAATCCGTTGTCATACCGGGAAAATTACTCAATAAAGAATATCCGGCGAGATCCGTAAGATGACGACGGATTGCATCGTCAAAATCATTGTACCACCAAGCCGGTCCAAACCGAATTTTACCGGCAATTCCGTCTTCGGTAAAAGAACCGCAAAGTGTTGCCAATACCGCATTATCGGACGGATTTAACGTGTATAAAATAATGTTTGGTAATTGATTTTCCCCTTCCAAACTATTAAACAATCGGCAAAGTGAAACGATGTCAACTGAATTTCCCATACAGGCATAACCTCCGGTTTGACCGGTTAAACGGCGCAAGCGATCACTGGTTTGCCGCACGGCTCCAATGTGTAACTGTAATGTCCAGTGCCGTTTTTTATATTCGTTACAAAGAAATCGCAACAGAAAGGAATGTAACGCGGTCTCTTCTTCAGGTAACATTTGACCTTGCTTAAATTGTATAAATATTTGTTTCGCATCTTCTTTTTTTACCGAAACAAAGCGGAATCCGTTATCAAGTGAATGGTCTGCCAATCGGCAACCCGCATTGTCAAATGTATCTATACGATCAACGATAATGTTGCAATAATCATCAAGTGAACGAACAGAATAAATATGATCAAACCAATCATTGCGAATATTTGTTAAAAGTAGCGAATCTCCGCGAAGTGACGGTAACAATTGTAAACTGTTTTTTGATACAAATTGATGTGATGCAAGACTGTTAAGCGGTTCATCTGAAGTACAAAGACTCTCGACATTCCAAAATCGTAACCAATCCAATTCTCCACGCCGGATGTTCCGAATAATATTGTTACATTCTTGCCAAATGGATTCGGCATTGGATACATTAAGAATTTCGTCAATATCGAAACAATATTTTAGTTCAAGACACGACCAGTGAAAAAGCGGATTTCCAATTGTTTTTGGAAAAACTGTTGCCCATTGCAGAAATTTTTCTTTGGGTGACGTTTTGCCCGTAATCAACATTTCCGGTACACCGGCAAGCCGCATAGCACGATGTTTGTACGGATCAGTGAGCAGCCAAAGTTCCGCAATATTTTCAGCACGCCGGTTTGCCGCAATTCCGACAGCATCAAGATGATTATGGTAATCAATAATCGGTTGATCTTTGGCAAACTCATAATAAAGCCGCTCCGCCGACTGACTGTGTAACAAAAAATGTTCGTCCGGAAAAGAACGAATTTTCGTTTTGGAATTTTGTTTAACTTTTTTTTGATTCGACATAATTTATTTTTTAGGGAACAATTTTATTTTAAGAAGAAAAACCGAACATAAAATACATAATATTCCGATACACAATGCCAGGCGACTCCCTGGTTGTCCGATACTGAATAAACTTGCCAAAAAGAATAAGAATCCGCAAAGACCAAGTGAAATCGCAAAAAGTAAGATTATATTGTTACGTCTGGTTTGTTGTTCCGATGTTTCATCTGGTGTTTTATACGGTGTTGCGAGTTGTTGAAAAAAAGTTTCGATTCGTTTTTGATAATCTGTTTCTTTTATTTCCGACGAGGAAGGAATATAACCTGAAACGAAAAAAATCCCGATACAACATAATGTTTGAATAAGTGTTGCGGTTTCCCAATCAATCATCGGTAAAAGGTTCAGCACAATACCCGTAACAACTCCTCCAAGAACACAACCAACCGCTCCTATCGGACGCGGACGTTTCCAAATGAGACCGAAAACAACCGGAACAACAAGAGGAACTCCAAACAAACCGGTAATGAGTTTATTCATTTCAAACGCACCGCCGAAATGTTCGACAAAAAGAGCACCGCTGATAATAAATATGCCAATGAACATGGTCATTAAGCGCGCAACAATAATTAGTTCGCGATTTCCGGCATTGGAACGGAACAGGCGTTGGTAAATATCTTTGATCAAAACACCGGCAGTAATATTGTATTCGGCAGAAAGCGTGGACATACACGCCGCAAACATTGCAGAAATCATCAGCCCCATCAATCCAGGCGGTAACAGTTTCAGGCACATGCCAATATAAACTCTTTCCGGGTTATCTAAATTCGGTAACAACATTGGTGCCATAATTGCCGGAAAAAGAAAAATGAACGGAAATACAAAATAAAGAAGAGCCGCAAAAAGTCCCATCGCACGGATCGACCGTTCATCTTTCATGGAATAAAAACGTTGCGCAAAAGACCAGTTGCCGCAATATTTAATCGTAACCATTATGTAGTAAGCGGAAAGAAATAATAAATGTCCTTTGGGACCGTTGTTCCATTGTAAATGATTCGGATATTGTTCCAAAAAAGGCATTATACCTCCAACCGCAACCCAAGTCAATGGAATCATAATTGATGTAGTCAGCACAAGAATTACGCATTGAATGGTATCGGTCAGTACAACACTCCAGATTCCGCCAATCATTGTGTACAAAATTACAATTCCGCCGCAAAGTATAATCGCTTGCGTCATGGAAAGCGAGGTTGTTGTTGCAATAAATAATCCGGCGGCATAAAGCCTTACCATATTTTCGATTAACCGAAACAGAACACCGCCCCATGAAATTAGTTGCCTTACGGAAAAATTGTATCGTGTTTCCAAAAATTCGACCGGTGAAACCAAACCGGCGCGTTTCCAGCGTTTACCGAAATAAAATGTTGCAAGTAATGTCGGCGGAATGGGAGTCCAGAGAATCAGGAGGGCAACGATTCCATATTCGTATGCAATTCCTGCGTGAGCAACAAACATGAACGTACTCACCATCGTCATGTAATTGCTCACTGCGCCAAGATGCCACGGAACTGTACCGCTCCCCGTAAAAAAATCATTGATATTACGTACAAATAAACCGATACCACCCCCAACTATAACTGTCAAAAGCAGATAAATAAAAATGATTATATAATCGGGAGCGGTCAGCGTATAAATTTCCATGAAGTTTTTCCTAACTCACTTAGTTGGAGAAACGGGTTTCAAAATGACCTCACGATCTGTAATAAATACCGGAGCATCATAGACGGGAATTTTGGACAAAATCATTTTTCCCTCTGAAATATTTTTTAAATCATCAGGAATTTCATGGATTCGCCCTGTTACAACATCACACCAAACAGGGTCTTTAAAACCGCCGTTTTCCACCGTAATTGATACAGGAAATGTTGTGTTTTCGTCCTTCGGAATATTGTTACCGTCCCAGAAAACAAGAATATCTTTTCCTGACGGATTTCTGTACGCAAACCAAGTTATTGTTTTATCACTGGTAATTGTACAGGAATATTCCTTTTGGCGTTCCAGCGTACCGTCGAAAACGGAAACAATATTTTGTACTGTATAATACGCCATTTTAACTTTCGCCAGACTTGTTTTATTATTGATCTTGAGCAAACCTTTGCGGTTAATTTCTCTGCCCGTGTGATCAAAATCACAAATCGTAAAGACTGACGAAACAACATCATGCCCCAAATCACCAAGCATACGCCGAGCATTCCATTTACATTGCGTTAATTCCGACCAAGGATGACCGGACATCGCAAAACGATGTGCCATTTCAGAAGGACAACCGTTTTCGCCTTGCCATAATTTCAGATGAGGAGCGATTTTCGCAACGATTTCTTTTGTCGCTTCGACATTTTTGTACGAACTATCAGGATTTTTTGAATAACCATGATAAACAACCCAATGGAAGAGATCAAGTTTTCCTTTTTCGGCAAAACGATTCAAACAGGTTTCAACCAATTTGGGATTATTTCCGGCAAGCGACAATGCCGCAATTCGAGCATCGGGAATAATACGTTTAATAATTTCCGCTGTTCGGATATTGAAGTCGGCAATTGCAACACCTCCATGACGATCCGGTTCGTTCCACATTGCCCAGTCGCGAACTTTGTTTTTGTAACGTGTTGCCATTGCTTCGACCCATTGATCCCATGCCGCAAGAGCGGTTTCTGAAACGGGAAATCCGGCTCCCAGATCACGTGATCCGCCTCCTTCGTAAATTGAATTACCGTAATCAGTTTCGAGCCAGATTTCCAGTCCTCTGCCCAATGCGTCATTGATAATATCATCAAGCCATTGGAAATTGTAAACACCTTTTTCTTGTTCTGTTTTTGCCCATCCGCCTTGAAGCCTGATTTTTTTAATACCCAGCGGAACAATGTATTCTTTGTAGAGATTATAATCAATATAATCCCGACACAGTGTTTCACATCCAAGTGCCCAAGGACTGGAATCAACTTCCGAAACGTTTTTCGGCGTGATGGTACCGAGTTGTTTCCAACCGGTATGAAGTGTTGTCTGAACACGGGTTGCCGAACGATCAATCATTTGCGGAAAAACAGATGTACTTGAAACAAAAAATGTACAAAATAAAATTGTCCATAAAATGTTTCTGAAAATGTTTCTGAACAAAATTTCTTTCTTTGTCATAAAATTCTCCTTTTTGTTTTTTGTTGTGGACTTGACAAAAATAAATGATACGATAGACTACAATTATTACTGGGAACGATTCTGCTGTCAATGCGATTTTTGCGAACTCTCCTGTACGTTTTTGCGAACCGGTTTATGACTCCAAAATCTTCATATTCATCGTTTTCGTCACAAAATTTTCGGCAACAGGTACCGCAGGTTGCTGTTTTTCTTGAAACGTCAAACGAACTGGCTCGGGCGATTCTTCGTGGAATCATGCAATATGTCCGGATGCATGGACCTTGGGGATTACATATTGCCGGTGGTGGATTTGACGAACAAAAATTATCTGATCTCCGGCATTGGGGAGCCACCGGTATTATTGCGCGGTTATCGAATGAAAATCTTGCTCAAATGATTATCAAGGCGAAATTACCAACGGTGTTGTTTTTACCGCAAGGTGTTGGTGATTCTTTTCTATCGTCTCCGACGTTCCGATGCGGAACATTTCGTAACGATTCCGCTGCTATTGGTAATAAGGCTGCGGAATATTTTCTCGAACAACAATTTGAACATTTGGCATTTATTGGCGATATTCATGCGGCGACATGGTCACTGTTACGAGAACAAGCCTTTGTTCAACATTTACGGCAAGCCGGTTACGATACTCATGTTTTTCCGGTTGATCCGTCAATTCAAGATTGGTGGCGTGAACGCCGTCATGTTGTTCAATGGTTAAAAACGCTACAAAAACCATTTGCGGTTTTTGCTGCCAACGATAATCGTGGTCGGCAATTACTTGATGCTTGTTTGGTTGCGGGAATTACGGTTCCTTATCAGGCGGCTGTTTTGGGAGTGGATAATGACGAATTGGTTTGTGAGTCGAGTCAACCGACTCTTTCAAGTATTGCGATTGGTTCGGAGCAAGCCGGATTTCGCGCTGCGGAAATGCTTGATCGAATGTTTCATGGAGGAGAAAGCGAACATTTATTGTACGGACCGACAAAAATTGTTTCAAGAGAATCGACTGACCTTGTTCATGTTTCCGATGTAACAGTAATTCGGGCTCTTGAATTTATTCGAATCAACACTGGTTTTCAGATTCGGGTTTCTGATGTTGCCAAACATGTTGGGACAACACCGCGTTGGTTGGAAATTCTTTTCAAGCGTCATCTTGGATTTTCTGTTGTTGATGAGATCAAGCGGATTCGTTTGAAGCGGGTTTGTGTATTGTTGAAGGAATCCGATCTTTCTTTTCAGGAAATTTCTGAATTATGTGGTTTTGAAAACGCAAATTATCTTTCGCGGATTTTTCGTCTCAAATATGGTATGACAATGACCCAATTCAAAGAAAATCCTGTAAATTCTGTTGATCCCGTTAAAATCTGTTGAAAGTGTAAGAAGTATAAATAGACAGTTACACACCATTTATAAAACAGATTAAGTTCGTAAAATTATAGTCTAATATTCGTAAAAATTACATTGACTACTATATGATATTAATGTAAATTAATACATGTCAATTGTGACAATATTCGATGTCCTATCTGTAAAACCGTTTATTTGATAAAACCATGCAAATTATTTTATGTTTGTTTATTCCGGTGATGTTATTGTTTAGCGGATGTATGGTTGGTGGTTGTCAGAATGACCAACTTAAAGGACTTGTTTCGGTTGAAGGAACAGTTCGTTATCATGAAACTCCGCTCGAAGGGGCAATTGTTTCATTTACACCGGTATCCGGTACAGGAATGGCGGCGAGTTGTTACACTGATGCTCAAGGATGTTTCAAACTTACAACACGGCATTCGGGAGACGGTATTTTTCCGGGTGATTATCTTGTCAGTATTGATAAGATAACTGTTCTATTTATGCCGACAGAAGAAGAAGCGGAAAAATATTTAGAAGAAACCGGAAAGGAATTATTACCGAAAACCCGTGTTGATGTTCCTGAAAAATACCGTTCAACAGAAACATCCGGTCTGAAATTTACGGTTCCCGAAGCGGGAATAAAAAATCTGGTGATTGATCTGGTCGATTGATCACGTTTAACCATTAAATTTTTGCCATTTGGCAAGAAAGGAGCGACTCATGAGAAAATTTTTGTCTGTTAAAATAGGGGGGGGGGGCTAGGATAGATAAAAGAGCATTTACGCTCGTTGAACTTTTGGTCGTCATTGCGATTATCGGCGTCTTAATCGCTCTGCTGTTGCCCGCAGTTCAGGCGGCAAGGGAGGCGGCAAGACGAATGCAGTGTACCAATAAACTCAAACAATTCGGAATCGCCTTGCACAATTACCACGACACCAACGATTCCGTTCATGCTCGTGCTTGTGGTCCGTATGGAAAACCCTTGGCTGGTAATAACAATCGTTTCAACGGCATAATCGGAATTTTGCCGTTTCTGGAACAACAATCATTGTATGAACGATTTTGCAGCAATGAAATGTCTCTCGGAACCAGTTTAGCCTCAGGAGGAGCTTATCTCCATCCGGCACACTGGCAAAATATGCCGTCCACATTTCTGATGACTGTAAATGTTTCAGCATTCTTGTGTCCTTCAGATGGTTACGGAAATGCTAAAGGTTCAACAGATGCCGGTCGAATCAATTATCGAATGTGTGTCGGTGATATTGCCGCGAACTTACTTGATGGTCCTGTTCGCGGTATTTTCGGACATGGTTATGGCAGTAGTGCTAACTATAAAGGTTGGTATTCCTTTGCTGCGATTACCGACGGTTTAAGTAACACTATTGCGTATTCCGAACGCGCAGGAACAACAAATAACCGATCTATCAAAGAAGGAGTTGCGGTTCATGCTGCCGCTTATCCAACCAGCGGAAGCGGGTTGATTAAACCAAGTACTTGTTATGTTCTGAAAGATGCCAACGGCGATTACAATACGACAGTTGTTACAAGTTCAAATTTGCGAGTAACAGGAAAAACATTTACTGACGGCGTAACATTTGCTTGTGGATTTTCAACGGTACTTCCACCCAATTCGCCTTCATGTTCGTCCACTACAACTGACTCAAATCCAGCGATGATTAGTGCAACGAGTTTCCATTCGGGTGGCGTCAATGTAACACTGGCAGATGGTGCGGTTCGTTTCGTATCTGATACAATTGATGCTGGAATTAACACAACAAATAGTCCTCATGCAAGTCCGTCAAAAGAATCACCGTATGGTGTTTGGGGACGATTGGGTACCAAAAATCTTGGCGACCAATCATCACTGTAATTTGTAACCGGCAATATTTACCCATTGTCAAAGCAACCGTTCACGAAGCGGTTGCTTTTTTTAAGTGTTACATAAACAGTTACAAATAGATTATGTTCGTAAAATTATAGGTTAAAGTTTGTTAAAATTACATTGACCGTCATATAATATTAACGTAAAATATTATATGATGGTCAAGTGATGTGATTGCTGGAAGTATCTAACTTATTAAAATCAATTTTGAAAGGAGTAAATCCGATGAAAAATTTATTGTTTCTTTTATCTTTCGTGTTTATATTTTTTGTATTGTTTATCAACACTAAATTTGTCAATGCCGAACAATTGGAACGTTTTGTTCTTGCATCGCCGTTATCTCAAGCGGTTATTTACGTAGCCGAAACAGAACCGGAATGTGTCCGAATTGCCGTACAGGATTTGATCGGCGATGTCAAAAAAATTACCGGTATCGAATTGAAAAAAACTAATTCCGTACCCAAAGATGGTTCCGTTTTGATTATTGGAACAACCGGAATTTCAGAATGTGATACAGTTTTGAAAAATCTGAAATTTGAATTACCGGAAAATTTTGCGTCAAAGTGGGAATGTTTTTGTATCGAAAAAATGAGTCCCAACCAACTTGTTATTTGCGGTAGTGACGAACGCGGCACAATGTTTGGTATCTATGATTTTATTGAAAAACAGTTAGGAGTTGATCCGTTTTATTTTTGGAAAGACCGCGAACCGGCAAAACGTTCTGAAATATCGTTTCAGGAAATTTCCGTAACTTCCAAAGAACCGACTTTTCGTTATCGAGGTTGGTTTATCAATGACGAAGACCTTTTAACTAAATGGAAAGAAGGCGGCGGCAAGCGATTTATTGATTATCCGTTTTATGCTCAGGTAACGCATCCGGAAGTTCTCAATCATGTTGTTGAAGCACTGGTTCGTAACAAATTTAATCTGATGATTCCCGCAAGTTTTCTTGATATTTTGAATCCTGCGGAAGAAGAACTTATCAAAACGGTAACGCGGCGAGGTCTTTTTATTACGCAACATCATATCGAACCTTTGGGAGTTAGTGCATTTGGATATTTCAATTACTGGAAAGCAAAAGATGGTACGAAACCGCTTTTTTCTTTTTATAGTAATCGTGAAAAACTTCTTGAGGTGTGGAATGTATATGCGAAACGGTGGTCAAAATATCAAAACAATATTATTTGGCAGTTGGGATTGCGCGGTATTGCAGATAGACCCATGTGGTACGCTGACCCCAATGTGCCTAAAACAAATCAAGAACGTGGAAAAATTATCTCCGATGCAATTGCTGCACAACAAGAAATCATTCGTAAATATGATTCACGGGTTAATCCGCCTTTTACTGTTACATTGTGGATGGAAGGTTCACAATTGTTTCATCAACGTTTTTTAACTATTCCTAAAGAGGCATTGATTGTTTTTTCGGACAATTCACCGGGCTGGCGTTTCCAGAATGATTTCTATTCGATTCAACGTATCCCGTCACAAAATTATGGTATCTATTATCATCATCAACTCTGGGGAAGCGGTCCCCATCTTGCACAAGGTATTTCACCTCGATGGACTTACATTGTTTTTAAGGAAGCGGTCGATTTTTCGTCTTCCGGTTACGCTATATTGAATGCATCAAATGTACGGGAATTTGTTCTTGGACTTTCTGCTTCAGGAAAAATGTTGTACGATTTTGACTCCTTCAATCCCGATTCTTTCATAAATAACTGGACAAAAGAAAATTTTCCTTCCGC
>JAISNF010000428.1 GCA_031276415.1 Planctomycetaceae bacterium | reverse complement strand
TTTGGAATTTGCTTCCGCAAAATTAATTGACGCGAAAGTTACAGGAATCGGTAATATCGTTCTTGATATTACGTCGGATACGATTCTACAAAATGTAACGACAGCCAACGGTGATATTGATATTCATTCCGGCGATTCTTTGACTGTTGCCGATAATGGAAAAATTATCGCCGCCGGAACAGACAAAAAAATCATTTTCGGTACGAAAAACAATCTTTACTTTGGCAAGAAGAGTTTACTGAACGCGGAAAAAGACATTATGATTATTGCATCGAACGGGGATATTATCTCGCTGGCGGTTAATGATAGTGAAGCGGTTTCACTTTCTGTTAATGATGCAACAGAAACCGTTTTACGCGGAATTTATCTCGTTACCGGTAACAATATAACCGGTTACAGCGAAGTCTATGATAATGTCCTTATCAATAATAAAACGGACGACTTCGGTAAGTTTATCGCTTCATTCAAAGGCAGGGTTGATATGATCGCCGGCGAAAATATAAGTGTTCATAATATCAACAACTCGACATTCCTTCTGGGAAATATCATCACCGGAAAAGATACGTTATTAACAACAATGAATGACGAACTAAGTATCGAAAAAATTGTAGCGAAACAAATTGACTTAGTTTCAAATAATATCGGTATTAAGCAACTCGCCGATGCCGTTCATATCAATCTTGACGAATTTATTGTCAGCGAATATAACACCGCCAATAAACAGTTGTTGGCAACAGAGATTACTGTAAAACTTGTTGGTGATATTTTCGTATCTATAAACAAGGAAGATGCAATCTTAAATTTGGAAGAACAATTTATTATCTCCGATGAGAATATTTTTGTGATTAAGGTTGATAATCTGGTGATTGATCATCTTATTGCCGGAAAGAACAGCGGATTATCGCAGATTGGTTTTGTTTCAGACGCGAAAGAAACAACGGACAACAAAGAAATAGCAAATTCAACAACTATCAGGCAAATCTCTTCTGACGGCGATTTTACTGTTACGAAACTATATTCGGATGACGTCTTCATTCATGCTGATGGTATTCTTGGAAATTTGAATATCCTCGACGGTCAATTCGGAAACACGGTTGCCCATGCCCGTTTGGAAACCAACCGAATTGAAACAGAAATTGATGCAATCAATAAATCAAAAACAACACCGTATGATTTTTGGGTGTGGTCGCTTGACGGTTCTTATTCGCTCACTTCGTTACATAATGGAATTTCTTATCAGGATGAATCGTTACGTGTATTGCGGAGAACACAGATGTATCTGGAATTAAACGGCAATGCGTCCTATACCGACACGGCGTTTGGGTTAAATATCAATGATTGGACACACAGAATTGAATCTTATATTGATAATGTCCCAAACGGCGTAGGTATTAACATTAACAGTTCAGGATTACCGTTACAGTTCAATCGGGAAAATCAGCAAAATCAGGAAATGATAAACAGATTTCTGAAAGAAATCGAAAATATCTGGTCTTTTAATTGGACAGATAATAACAAAAATACGGAGAGTTGGATTGTGTCACCAATTGAAGATGCTCTGGCTTCTTCTGACAAGGAATAATAGTTTCGTTAATAGTTGATAGTAAATCGTTTGCAAGTGAATTAAAAACGTTTCACTAAATAGTGCGATTGCGCAACTATTCACTCATAATTATACTAATCTATCGACGAATGACTTTATAAATCAATTTTTTGTTTAGGAAATAGCAATTATAGAGGTTTCCGAAAGTAAGATTGTAGCATTAAATATATATATTTTTTTTTTTCATTTTCTCATTTCTATCGTCCGATAAAACTAAACAGTGAGTTGTTTTTTTAGTATTAACATTAAATAGTACGATTATTTTAGTTTTATGAAATATCAGATTTGTCTAATTCGCATAAGTATTATTTTGTGGCTGTTTTTTTTCGCAACAGTTTCACAACTTGTTGCGCAAACATTGCCGACTTCGACTGACTCCGAAACTGTTCATCGTGATAATTTATGGAACAATTATCGAATCGAACAGGAGATTCGGCAATTCCGTAACCAACCAACTGGCGTAACAATTAGTACGCCACAATTACCGCCGCAATTGCTGGACGAAAAATCCGATCAAAAAGTTCTGAGACTCAACGATGTTATATTTTTTCCGTTACCCAAATCTATTGCTTTGAAAGAGTTACAAGCAATTGCTCAAAAATATATTCGTCAGGAAAAAGTCAGTATCCGTGATTTGTATCAGATGTTGACGGAAATTGATGCGTTGTTCGATACACGTCATATTGTTGGTCGGGCTGTTTTGCCGGTTCAAAATATTGAAAACGGAGTTGTTCGTGTTCAGATTGTTGAAGGAACAATCGAAAAAACAATCATCGAAGAAAAACGGCAGGCAATTCCTCTCATCGACCATTACAGAAACAAAAACGGTTTGGTTGAAGAAAAAACTCCGTTCGGTAAACATTTTATTAAAAAACATTTTCCAATTCAGCAGGGAAAAACGTTAAATCTGAAAGAACTCGAAAACGAAATTCTCAAATTCAACCGAAAATATCGTACACAATTGATCGCCGAATTGCAGCCGGGTGATGAGATGGGGGGGAGTAATTTGAAATTGACCGCAGTTGTTCCGCAAATGTTAAGCGGCGGCTATTTTCTTGACAATTCCGGTCGGAATACTTCGGGTAAAATCCGAAACGGTACATTTATCCAGACGCAAAGTGTTTTGGGTTTGGACGAAATGTTTTTTTGTTCTTTCGATAAAACCGAAGGAACGGAATATATCTCGTTTTTCGCCGATGTACCGATCACCAAATTCGGTACTTACGTTGAATTTAATACCAGTTATGGAACGCCGGAAACATTGTATGGTGATTTTGCCGCCTTAAAAATCAACGGAATGTCCCGAAGATACCGTCCTGCGTTACGGCAAACGCTGTTTAATTCCAAGAACCACAAAACCGATTTATCGTTTGCGGTAGAAAATTATGTTTCAGAAACGCAGTTTGATACGCAGGTTAATTATGCCGAAAAATTAACCGCTTATACACTTGGCATTTCCGATATTCGTCGCACGAAAAATTCTGTATTGGCGAGTTCTTTTTCCGTACAAATAGGTAATACCGGTATCAAAAGTTTTGACGGAAATATATTGTCTCCATATTATTATCGCAACTATTATCTGCTTAATGCGTCATTAACTTCGGTATTGTATCCGAGCAATAAGTGGACGTTTATTGGCAAATTAAACGGACAATGGGCATTGAGTGATCTTGTGCAGAGTCGGATTTATCAAATCGGCGGAATGGCAACAGTACGTGGAGTGCAAGAAGGCTTGATGTCGGCAGAATCTGGTTATCTGTTGAATTTGGAAGCACGCCGGATGTTGTATCAGTGCAAGCAGAAGCGTTTGGAAGTGTTCGGATTCTTTGATCATGGCGGTGTGTTTAACCGAACACATCCGGCGAATATTGAATCCGCTGATTATCTTTCTTCATTGGGTTTGGGAATAACATTTAGTTGGAACAAATATTTTTCCTTTACCGCGGGTTACGGTAAACCGCAATGGACGAAGGCGAGCCATAAAGAAGAATACCGCAAAGCATTGAGAAACGGTAACGGCTATTTCACCTTACAAGCAGCATTTTAGTTCGAATATTCCATAGGTGAAATTTAAAAAAAGTAACCGTTCACAGAGATTCGTTTAACAAGTTATCATAATGAAAAAATCAATCTTAATCCCTTGCGGGGTTAAGATTGAAAAATCGTCAACCGTTGTAGAGACACAATACATTGCGTCTCTACGATTTAAAACTATTACCGTGAACGGTTACAATAAAAATATATTTGTGGTTTTTAGAAGTTCCTTTGTGTGATTTATGTGATTGATTACGAAAAATCATAATAATCACACAAATCATATAAATCACAGTTCAGACAATTAACAAATCACATAAACCACAGTTCAGACAACAAATGAAATGTTGCCGATCTTTTGAGTTCCAACATAACAATACATAATGTTTTGCGGAAAATAGGAAGCACTGAAATATTATAAAAAAATAAATTCAAGATTGCTCTTGATTTGATTTGGTGGAATATGTACTATTCGGTTCGATATTTTTCTCGCTTGGGCGGGACGGCAACCCTTGGATTTTCAT
>JAISNF010000319.1 GCA_031276415.1 Planctomycetaceae bacterium | reverse complement strand
AAATTTCCTTTAGTTAATAGTTAGTAGTGAATAGTTTCGCAAGCGGATTATAGCCGCAACGTAAATAATTCTGCTTGCGTCCACTATTAACTATTCACTATTAACTATTAACTAAAAATAGGTCGTTACGTTGAATCCGATTGCTCCGATTGCTCCGTCTTTGCAAAATGGCACGGTCGAAACAGCCGCCTGATTCTTTTTTTAGTCGTTCACCCAATATACCGAAAAACAAAACGAGAACCGGTTCTGATATCGTACTAATTATGTATTACAACCGGTATAAATATCAAAACCGGAATCTTTATTCCTATAAATTGTTGCAATATTTGGTTCTGTTACTGAATTGGTAACACGAAATTCCAATCGTCACCAGTATATCACCTCACTGTTTTTGAATAAATCATCATGAAACTGTTGACACGCTTTGAAAACCTGTTTCTCCCGATAAATAAATCAAAAATTCCTTTTGGCGGATTACAAAAAAATCCGGTACGGAAAATAATTATTTTAACGATTTTAGCGGTTATTCTCAATGTTTCGATATTAATTGCGGAAGATTTTGGGATTCCCAAGCGTAATCCGTCGTTTACTCAATCAAGTTATTCTACAAATTCTCCATCTTCCGGTTTATCGGTTTTAGCGGTTACTGCTCAACCGTCGATGAAAATCGGTTCACAAGTTCCTGTTTCACCCGAAACACAAACATCGCCCGTATTATCACAATTCCCTAATGTTGTCCGTTTGGTGGCGTTTGATCAAAACGGTCAATCTTTTGGCAGTGGTTCTTACATTGGCAATTACGGTAATTACGGTTTGATTCTTTCGAACTGGCATGTTATTTACGGAGCGAATGGATTGGTTCATATTCATTTTCCGAACGGTTTTTCTTCTTATGGCGCGGTCATTTTGTCTGATCAAAAATGGGATCTTGCGTTGGTTGTTATTTCGCAACCGCCTTGTTCGGTACCATTCTTGCCCATTTCTCAAACAATACCCAAACCGGGAGATCCGCTTTGGATTGCCGGATATGGTTCGGGGTCTTACCGTTTAGCCGGCGGACATTGTGTACGTTATCTTGCGCCGGAAATTCCGCGTGACGGTTCGGCTCCTCAATATGAAATTGTTGATCTTTCGGTTAGTGCTCGTCAAGGTGATTCGGGAGGTCCTATTCTCAATTCAAAAGGGGAATTGGCGGGAGTTTTGTTTGGTTCCGACATGGTTCGCAGTACTGCCGGAAGTTATTGTGAACGTGTCAATCGCTTCCTAAACCAAACTCGTGCCGCAATGGAAACGCTTCCGTCACGACCGGAAGTTTATTTTTCCACCATCGAACAAGGCGGACCGCGTCATCTTTTGAATGAGAGTAGTAATTCGGCTGCTGTAACAGAAAAACCGATGATCTCTTCGCAACAACAACAACAACAACAACAACAACGCAGAGCCGATCTGGCAGGATCATCAATGTCATTCGGTACGCATTCCGGTTCACGGCGTTATACACAATCAGTTCCGCCGAGTTCTTTTTCTGTTTTTGAAAAAAATGTTGAGGAAATTCAGACATCTCAATCTAATCCGAAGGAGCCGGTCAAACGAGGTTTACCGCCGATGGTTGAAGAAATTCAGACTTCTCAACCCAATCCGACCAAATCAGAAAAAACCGGAGATTCACCTGTTGTTCCTGAAATTCCTCTTTCGCCTTTATCGTTTGACCCCAATCCGATAACTTCACGCGAAATGCGAACTTCACGCGGTGTGCGAACCGCCGCCTGGACGGAAATAAATTTATCGAACAAATTTCATTACGGAAGTTTTGGCGTCAATTCCAATTCTTCGGTTTGTTCACCGGACAAGACTCCGATTATTCAACAGGTTGGACACCAGATTTCAGAGAACCCAATTTCAGAAAAACAAATTTCAGAAGCAACAACTGTTACCAATATTTCTTCTGAAAAACAAAATTCAACCAATCAAAATAATACTCAACATGTTGCGATAATAAATTCCGAATCTGTTTCTGAAATTGTTTCTAAAAATGATTCTGACCAAAACATGGTTGCGGAAGAAAATAATGAAACAGCAGTATTATCGCAGGGATTAACTTCTATTTCGGAACGTGATAACACATTTCATCCGATCATATTTTTTTCCTGTTTCTTTATCGTTTCCATTCTTCTCCTTTTTTCATTCCGCCTCTTAAAAAACGATAGTTTAACTAATCGTTATGAATGAATAGCGAATATATTTCAAAGGGCAAGCAATATTTTTCGTAAACGTTACATCGGCGTACTCACCGGCTTGCCCTTTGTTTTCGGACGGAAATTGAAGAATTAATTGTCGATTTTATCTATGGTTGGAAATGTTTCGATCCAGGGGAGTCCCCATTCGGCGATTTCTTTCATGAACGGGTCGGGATCGAATTGTTCCATATTGAAGACGCCTTTACCGTTCCATTGACCGGAGAGAATCATTTTCGCCCCCAATACCGCCGGAACTGCCGTCGTGTAACTAATTGCCTGAGCACCGGTTTCGGCAAAACATTTTTCGTGAACACAAATATTGTAAACGTAATAGTTTTTGTGTTGTCCGTTTTGTTTGCCGGTAATCCAACAACCAATACAGGTTTTACCTTTTGTTCTTGCTCCTAACGACGCCGGATCAGGAAGCAAGGCTTTTAAAAATTGAAGCGGTATAATTTCGCGACCTTCATACATGACCGGATCAATTCGCGTCATTCCGACATTTTCCAGAACTTTCAGATGAGTCAAATAAGATTGCCCGAATGTCATCCAAAATCTCATGCGTTTGACTTCGGGATAATGTTTGATCAAAGATTCCATTTCCTCATGATAAAGCAGATAAATATCTTTTTGTCCAATATCATCAGGAAAATCGAATGTTTTTTTAACGGCAAGCGGTTTTGTTTCGTGCCATGTTCCATTTTCGAAAAAGCGTCCTTTGGCGGAAACTTCGCGGATATTGATTTCGGGGTTAAAATTTGTTGCGAACGGATAGCCGTGATCACCGGCGTTGCAGTCGATGATATCAACTGTTTCCATTTGATCGAAGTGATGTTTTTTGGCGTAGGCGGTGTAAACATTGGTCATACCGGGATCAAAACCGCTTCCAAGTAACGCCAAAAGTCCTGCTTTTTCGAAACGTTCCTGATAAGCCCATTGGGGAGCGTAACAGAATTTGGCGGTATTGGGATGTTCATAATTAGCGGTATCGAGATAATGAACACCTGTTTTGAGGCAAGCGTCCATAATGGTCAGGTCTTGATAGGGCAAAGCGACATGAATAACCAGATTGGGTTTTACATCGTTAATGAGAGCGACGAGTTCGGGAATTTTATCGGCGTCCACTGTTTCGGTACGAATTTCTTCTTGCCAACCGTGAGCGTGAATATCTTGAACGATATTATCACATTTTGATTTGTTTCGGCTTGCGAGGGTAATATGTTGAAAGACGTTACGATGTTGGGCGCATTTGAACGCAACAACTCGTCCAACTCCGCCCGCTCCAATAATTAAAACACGATTCATAAGGTTTCCTCAATTTTATTTACAAAGGTTTTAACTGTTCACGGTAATAGGTTTAAATCGTAGAGACGCAATGTATTGTGTCTCTGGTTGACGATTTTTCAATCTTAACCCCGCAGGGGTAACTGTCAATTTTATTAACCACAGAGGACACAGAGTTCACAGAGGAGGAAAATAAAATTGACCATAGATTACGTAAAATTTCGCAGATTATTTTTGAAAATACGAAGCAACGAAATA
>JAISNF010000313.1 GCA_031276415.1 Planctomycetaceae bacterium | reverse complement strand
TATTTCGTTGCTTCGTATTTTCAAAAATAATCTGCGAAATTTTACGTAATCTATGGTCAATTTTATTTTCCTCCTCTGTGAACTCTGTGTCCTCTGTGGTTAATAAAATTGACAGTTACTGACGCAGATAGACGCAGATGATTTTTACAAGAGGTTTTTTTTCAGACCTTTTCGGCGGAGAACAATTTGTTCCAAAGGGCGTTTTATTCGGGCGAACCATGGTTCTTCTTCCGGTTGCAGGGGAGTTACTAAAATAGTGAAAAGACCGGCGAATTTTCCGGCGAGTAAATCGGAAAATACTTGATCGCCAACTATTGCGGTTGATTTTTTATTGAAGTTCATGGTTTTTATTGCCGTATGACAACCAAATGGTAACGGTTTTAGTGCCGGCGCGACAAACGGCAATTGTACTTGTTCGGCAAAACATCGGATACGTTCGCAACGTCCGTTGGAAAGCAGACAAAGACCAATTTTGTTTTCTTTCATTGTTTCGATCCAAGATAAAATTTCCGGTGTGATTTTTTGTGACCGGTATTTTTTTAACGTACAATCAACATCCAGCAAGAGTGATTTAATCTCATATTTTTGAAGACATTCCGGTGTTAAATCGAGAACACTGTCAACATAAAGATTCGGCTGAAAACATTGAAACATAAATTTAGGAGAATTGAATAAATTTTTTGGGGGACTATTTTACGAAAATGAATCGGATATAATTTTTCCGTTAATTCGTTAATGATTGTTAATAATTGTCAATACGTTAATGATTTTACCATTCTTGCGCTCTTAGTGTAGTGGTAACACGACAGCTTCCCAAGCTGTAATTGAGGGTTCGATTCCCTTAGAGCGCTTTTCAAATCACGCAGATTCGTTTAACGTAACCGTTCACGGCTATTTAAAAAAGTTGGTATTTTTTATTTGTAACTATTCAGTGGAATTTGCGAAAACGTATTGTCATTGTTTCAACAAACCTCATTTTCACCTAATTTTTCTTAACAAAACAACCTCAGTAGCAAAAAATCATAAAAAAAATCCGACCTCATTACCTCATTAAAAAATAATCATAATAAATGAGGTAATGAGGTTGTTGTGTGTTATTTTCATTTGGCTACTGAGGTTTTTTTGGTGAATCGTTTTGTTAGGAAAAATTAGGTTGAAATGAGGTTATCGAAGATGAACACGACACCATTGAGGCAATTCTATGGAATAGTTATAAATTCAGCCGTGAACGGTTACCGTTTAACAATCATGTTTAACATAAACCGTAGTAGAGATGCGATGTATTGTGTTTCTACAATTCTTTTTAGACGATTGGCAAAGTTCCCCGTAATTTTTTTAGGCTTATATTTAATTTTGAAAGAATATAATCAATATCGGAGATGGAGTTATCTTCTGAGAAAGTGAATCGGAGTGAACCGCGTGCCAATTCTATCGGCAAACCAATTGCGAGCAAAACGTGGCTGGCATCCAAAGAACCGGAGGAACATGCGGAACCGGTTGAACAACAAATTCCCTGCATATCAAGCAGCAAGACGAGTGATTCGCCTTCCACATTTTCAAAACTGATATTGGCATTGCCCGGCAAACGTGAATTTCTGTCACCGTTAAGCCGACAACGACCAATTTCTAAAACTCCGTCAATAAAACGTTCACGTAATTCAAGAAGATGTGTTGTTCGTTGCGGGAGATTTTTAACCGCTTCCTGAATTGCAATTCCGAGAGCGGCAATTGAAGCGGTATTTTCTGTGCCGGCACGCCGTGAACGTTCTTGCGAACCGCCGTCCATAAACGCCGAAATCTCAACTCCTTTCCGAATATACAACGCCCCAACTCCTTTGGGCGCATGAATTTTATGTCCTGAAATCGAAAGCAGATCGACATTGAGTTCTTGTACATCAACCGGAATATTTCCAACCGCTTGAACTGCGTCAGTGTGAAACAAAATTCCTTTTGATCGGCAAATAGTTGCAAGTTCCGTAATTGGTTGAATTGTTCCGATTTCGTTGTTAGCGAGTACCACGCTCACGAGTCCGGTATTTTCGCAAAGTGATTGAACGAGTTGTTCTGTTTGGAGAACACCGTCAGGCGGAATATTGAGCAATGTAATTTCGTAACCTTGTTTTTTTAATGATTCTAAAGAATTGAGTACGGAATGATGTTCGAAGGCGGTTGAGATGATATGTTTTTTTCCTTTTTTTAATTGGGTGATGGCGGCGTTTTTAATTGCCCAATTATTTGATTCGGTACCGCCTGAGGTGAAATAGATTTCATTAAATGCGGTGCCGAGAGTGTTGGCGACTTGTTGCCGTGCATTATCAATTTGTTTTTTTGCTTGTGTTCCCAAACGGTGAACGCTGGACGGATTACCGTATTCGTTTTGCAGTACAGTAATCATTGTATTCAGAACTGTTTCGGAAATACGGGTAGTTGCGGCGTTATCGGCATAAATTAAAGGTTGTTCTTTATTGTTGGTCATTGTGGAATTTTAGGTTTATGATTTGTGATTTATGATTTATGATTTGTGGTTACGGTTTGGAATTTTCGTAAATACTTGTACCTTGTTTACGTGTGAAAATCAAGAGGTCGCAATCGCTCGCCCAACTATTTTTTTATTAACCACCTAAAACACAGAGAGCAGAAAAAAAGCGTCCGCAGATTACGCAGATAGACGCAGATTATTTTTAAAAAATTATCTGCGACAATCTGCGTAATCTGCGGACAATTTTTTTTATCTCTGTGGTTTTAAAAAGTAAATTTGAGTTTTTAGCAGTTCCTTTCATTATTTAACTTTTCCAATAAACGGTTGTTTGACAGTAATGACCATGATGTTATAATGTTTTTCCATTTAATTT
>JAISNF010000299.1 GCA_031276415.1 Planctomycetaceae bacterium | reverse complement strand
GCAATAATTCCGCATTTCCTATGCCCCAGCGGGGCATTCCCAATATAGCGATGGGTTTTAACCCATCGGAACATAACGAAAAGCCTGCAACGAAGGCAGGCTTTTCGACATTTTGTCGTCATGTTACTGACGAAAATTGTGGTTGTGATGGCTTAGAATTTCACGATGGCAGAAATACCACCGGACAATTGGTCATTCTTCACCAAACTTTTGTCAGTAATATATTTCTCACCATCTCTTTTCACTCTTATATTGAATGGAGTAGCATCTTCATATTTGTCGTAGCGAAGTTCCGGTTTAATAAGCAACCACTTTGTTGGTGTCCAATTGGCACCAAGAGAAAATGTGTACTTATTATCACCACTACTGTACCCGTGTGTCCAACCGGCTCGAGCACCAAATGCCCACTTCGAATTGTATTGATAAATCAATTCGTTGTTAATCCCATAAGTACCACTATGGGGATCCGCTTTGTTGGTATTGTCTGTATAGTTTGCTAAACTCCAATCGAAGATGTACTTCCACTTCTTGTTGATTTGGTAAGTCGTCACCAAAGAGTTGACGAAATAATCGGTATCGGCACCTTGATAATCGTTTTTACCAATCCCAAGTGCATAATGGACATTCAAGCGTTTGGAAACTTGCCAGATTGCCCCGCCTAAAAAGGCGTTGTTATGACTGGTTTCGCCAAACTGATCGGGTTGAACCCAACCGCCGTAAACAGTAAGTTCATCGTTGACGGTGTAGGTCGCATAAGCCCCGCCAGCCGTTGCCGGAACAAACGCAAAAGTATCCGCTAACGAGTAGAAGAATCGGCTCGTCGATTGGTAACCATTGCTTCCGAATGGAGCATAAAATTTACCGACTTTAACATTCCACTTTTTGTAAGCGGCTTCAAAATACGCTTGGGCAAACGCCGAATAATAATCGCCCGTTCCCCATGAATCCAAATGTCCGGTGTTGTATTCCAAACCGGCGGCTTGAACCATACTAGCATCGGTACCAAACGTGAAATCAACAGTTCCTCCAAAATCCCAACCATGGCTGCCGTCCACTGATTTTCCTACCGAAACGTACAACTGGTTCACTTGTAAACCGGTATTACTTACGTTTTGCAGTGGTTTCAGAGAAGTAGCATCTGGATGTGGACTGTAACCTCCACCATTTCCGTACAAAACATGGTTGTGGCTGTGAGAGCCAAACACTGGGTGATGACCGCCATGGAGATAAAAATTCTTATTCCCATATTCATTGGCGAAGATTCCGGCTTCCAAATAGCCGGTGACAAACCATTTTGACTTTTTAGTCCCGCAGATGGCTTCACACGGATCGCAGGACACCTCATCACAGGGATTACATTCGGAGATTTCCTCACACGGACTGCAATCCTGAAATACGCCTGCTTTGACTTCAGCCTGGGCAAATTGTGCCACCAAAATTACGGTGACAACGCCGAGGCATCCCATGATAAATTTTCTCATTTGTTTTTCCTCTGTGTACTTAACGAAATTGTACTGATGTCGGTTGTTCCCGAATTGATTGAACGATGCCTTAACACTCTCAGCATACGAAAATTCACAAATTCAGAAACACCCTCCTCCCGTTATCACATAACATCGAACAACTAAACGCAAAGTTTTATTCCTTTTCAATTACCAGATAAATCCGACATAACACAAATAAATTATCTAAATTACGCATCTTAAAATAGTGAATAGTTTTTGTAGTGAATAGTTCTTTTGCCCCAGCGCGGTATTCTCAATGCAGCGATGGGTTTTAATCCATCGGAACTTATAATTTTTCCCTTGACAATTGAAGTATTCCACTGGACAATGATAGGGAAATAAGATGTAATCTGATTTTTACCTTGTTCGATTTAATCGGAATGGTAAATATCAATTATTTTTGGCATAATTTACATAATTTGCCGATTATTAGGATTGGACGCTTTTTTTTCATAAAAGCCACGTTGCTATTTCCTAGTAGGGTACGTTTAAGGTACATTGCATGCTTTCTTTATTACGAACACCTTTGTATGATTGGCATTGTAGTCAATATGCCCGAATGACTGAGTATGATGGTTGGGAAATGCCCAAACAATATACTTCGGTTCTCTATGAATATGAAACATTACGAAACCGTGTTGGTATCATTGATATTTCGCACAAAGGCAGGTTTATTTTCGGCGGTGCCGGTGCCGGTCGATTTCTTCATTCCTTGATCAGCCGGAATATCAATACCATTAAATCGGGAAGTTTACATTATGCACTCCTGACAAATCAACACGGCGGTATTCTGGATGATTTGCTGATCGGTCTGTTTCATCGGACAGATTCGGGATTACCGTATTATTATGTTGTCGTCAACGCCGCTAATCATAAAAAAGATCTCGCCTATTTCAAACAATCTCTCACCCCCGAAATCACCGCAACCCCCGGAAATGAAGTTTATTTCTCCGACGAAACCAACGAACAAGGTATGATCGTTATTCAAGGACCTTACGCTCTTGAATTGCTAAAACCGTTGTTTCAAGCGGATATTTCAACGCTTCCTTATTATTCCGGTGTTGAAACCTCTCTTTCTATGTGTGGACGTTGGGCGTTGGTTTTCCGAACCGGTTACGCCGGAAAAGACGGTTTTGAAATTATTCTGGAATCGTTTTTTATCGAACAATTTGTCGCCGATCTTTTTCAACAAGGACGGATTTACGGTATTGCGCCGGTCGGTTTTGCCGCAATGGACATCATGCGCCAAGAATCGGCAATACCATTTTACGGCTACGAATTAGATGAATCCGTTAACCCTTTTGAAGCCCGGCTTTCACACGTCTTGCATCTGAAAAATCATGATTTTCCGGGTAACAAAATACTGCGCGATCTGAAATCGAAAAAACCCGAAAAAATACGCATCGGTCTTGAAATTTCCGGTGAACACGCCGCCGTTAAAGGAAACGAAATCTTTCTCGAACAAAAAAAAATCGGATGGATTACCAGCGGAACATTTTCACCAATTCTTCAAAAAAATATTGCAATGGGTTATGTTCCTTACGAGTTTTCCCAATCCGGTCAAATTCTTGACGTCAAAATCCGCGACAAATTAAATAAGGCTCTCGTTGTACCAATACCATTTTATAAACGAGAACGCATAGATAGTGAATAGTTAGTAGTGAATAGTGAATAGTTTCGCAATGCGGAATTATTGTCTGAACTATGATTTATGCGATTGCTGTGATTGAGACGCTTGATTAAAATTGCCCCAAAGGGGCAATTCCAAAATAGCGGCGGGTTTTAACCCGCCGGACAAATGTTTGGACGAGATCAACAGGATTGGGCAAATAGAATATTGCAGTTGTTGCGATTTTACGTAGAGACGCAATGCATTGCGTCTCTACAACGGTTGATAAAAAACCTTCGGCAAAGGGTTGACTCAATGTTCCGGTAACCAATGTTCCGGCGGTTAAAACCGCCGGCTACATTGGAAATGCCCCAACGGGGCAATTTGAACCAATTGATATTGGGAGATGTCGCAATGCGGAATTGTAAATGTTTCGGTAATAATTCCGCTTGCGAACACT
>JAISNF010000247.1 GCA_031276415.1 Planctomycetaceae bacterium | reverse complement strand
CAGTATCACAAGAAAAAATGGCGATGAAAACGGTTTTCGTGTTGTTAAAACCAAAACCGCCAGAAACGCCAACCAATAATACACCGCAAACGTCCTACGATGGACAATGTAAAACGATTGATCCGCCTCCCCAGACATCTCAAACGCTACCCAATTCGGCATCACCGCCACCAAACGAATCATCGAAGGAGAAACCGACCATGGTATCGAAAACGGCGGCGCATCCCGAAGCCACTCCTCCAACATTACCCAATGTAAATGATTAACCCCAGTCCCCTCCAACGAATTAAATAAATCCGCCGAGATCCGAATCGGATTAACCGTTTCAGGAATATATTGCGAACAACTACTAATCGACTCCGAAAAAAAACGCCGGTATAAAGAATTTGTTAAAAAAGAAGTAACATAAAATGTGTACTCCTTGATTTTATCCGCCCTGATTTTTGACGAAACAAGCAAAACCAATCCGGTACGTTCAAATAATTCCGTTCCCCGCCGGTCTGCTAAATCTGTTGCAGGAAACGAAACCGGAACCGAAGACGTAATCCCAAGCATCACCAACGATTGCTTGTCAAAAATAATTTTCGCATCAACCCCCTTTTCATCGTCCTGCCGGATTTCTCCCAACATTTCAAGTAATTGTTTTTCGTTACCGAATAAATCTCCCCAAGTCGTTTTATTTTGCGTTGTTTGAACAGGTTCATTCGGAACAACCGTATTGAGCAACCCCCTTTCAGAACCGGCAAGAACAGAATTTGTCCTCTTCAATTCCGCCGTAATCCAGTTGAAAAAAACCTGCGACGCCTTCGAAGCATCCTGATAACGGCTTTTACCCCAAAAAAGTTCCTTCCACGCCGCAGAAGTAAAAGGATCAAAATGAACGTCCGCCAAAAAAGGACTCATTGATTTGTGCAACAGAAAAGAAGGATACGCCGACGATTTCAACGGAACCGAAGAACGTAAATTCACCTCAAACTCCGGCGGAAACCATAACGTCCAATTTTGTGAAAGTATCGGAATATCCACCGAAGGATATTGCGGTTTCAATTTTCGTTGCCTGCTCTGAGGAATATCCTGATGAGAATATTCCAACGAAACAGAAACAAAACGGCTGCCTTCCGGTAAAGAAACAACCACAATATTTTGTAACGTCTCCTGCTCGGAATTTTGCTGATCGGTAATCCGTTTGATTATTGATTTATCGGTTTTATCCTGATTGTTTTCATGATCGGGTTGCCATGAAATTCGTCGGGCATCACGCCAAACCGCATGGACATCACCGACATTCATTCCATCAGGCAAACGAATCCGAAGCGAATCTTTCCCGTGATTTTCTAACAAAAATATCGCATTGTTTTTGACAATACCTTCCGATTCATAACGCGTGTCAAGACGAAGCGACCAAATCCACGCCAACGGCAATGTCTCTTCGCGGTTCAAACGTTGAATAGTCAGCGGCGATTGTAACGAAAAGCGGGTTTCCTCGACCGGATCATACCGAAACGCCGACCGGATTTCCTGATATTGATACCATTCCGTCGGAACCGTCGGAATCGATTTGAGCCGCGAATTGACAATATGATATTGAAACAGTTTTGGCGATTCGATATAAAGTTCGCCTTTTTGAGCGGTTGCTAAAGGCAACGACGCCAACGGAACCGGCATTGAATCCGAAAGAGGTATGGAAGAAACCGCACGAAATTCAAATGCCGACGTCTGCGGAACCGCCAAACGAATTTCCCATGTTTCACCGCGAATAGATGTATCAATAAAATGTTGCGGTTGCGGTTGTTCCAAAAACGGAAGAATTTCACGCTGCTCTTTTTCGGACAATAAACGTACTTGAAGCGGTTGAATTGATTCCGAAGTACCCGACCATGTCCAAATTCCGTGCTGATTATTTGGTGTTTGATTGTTCGGTGTTTTTTTACTCAGACCGTTTTGAATTTTTTCGCTTTGATCGTTTTGACTGTTCTGAATTTTTTCATAAAGTCCGGGCATTAAATGAACATAAACACGGTCAACCGACGCATCAACCGGTTGACACCGAAAACGAAAAGACGGAATGAGTTCTTTTTCTTTGAGTAAAACATTGCCGATTATTTCCGCACTATAATTCGGTTTCAGACGTTCTACACTGAACCGGATTTCCTGTGTTTGCGTGTTAAGAGGAAAAAGAGTTCCCGATGGCGAATCGCCAAAATATTGGCTCAATCGTGAATCGTAATGGCGAATCTCAAACGCCGAATAATTTGAAGAACGATATTGTAAATGATACGGAATTGTCGATTGAACCGCAATCGCAATATAATGTAATTCGTCGTGATGACGGTGCAATGCAAGCGGCGAAACATCGCTCAAACGGAAATCGTTTTGCGAAACAGATTGAAAACGTCCGGTTAATTGAAGACGAAGCAATTTGCGTGACCGAAGCGGATGTTTTAATTGAACGGAAAGAATTTTCAACTGTTTTCCTTCTTCTCCCAAAAATTCCGAATGATTGAAAAGTGAATCCTGTACATCAATTACATTCCACGTGAGAATTTCATCACCGCCGGAAACTTTTGTCGAATCAACCGTCCAGTAAACACTTCGTATCGAATCAATTGTCCAATGATTTGAAATCGGAAATTCAAGCGTGTAACAATTACCGTCAACAACAGAACAATCAACAATCATATTCCCGCGAACTTCATTATTACCCCATTGAACCTGCACGCCGCTGTTCAAATAAACACGAGGAACATACGGCGCAAAATTCACCATAATTTGAGAATCTTCTTCAAAAAACTGAAAAACAAATTGTTCCCAATCTCCGCGATCAACCGGATTTCGGGGCGTAACCTGAACGGCGCGTTCACAAGAAATATTCCGTACCAAAAATGGACTCTGAACATGAACACCGCAACGTGTTTCTTTCCAAAACACATTCGACGAAACAACCCGAACACGCGGTAATGACCAAAGTTGATTTTCACGAACCGAACAAAGTGCCTCAACAACCAATTCACGCGGCTCCTCTTTGGAAACACCGGAAAAATCAATATGAATACGGGTCGCCGAAGAATTTTTCGTTGCCGTTAATTGAGACCAAAAAACAGATTGTTCTCCGTACCGGACATCAACCACACGAAGCGGCGATTCCAGTTCCAAAAATATTTCGTTCAACCGCGCATCCGATTTATCGAAAAAAATCTTTGCGGTTACGTCCATTCCTTGCGGCGTAATACTGTAACGCAACGTCTGTTGAATCGCCGTTTTCTGGCGTGCCGGTTGTAATTTCTCATCGTGTGTAATCGTCAGCAAAATCGGCGTATTTCGACCAGCAGTGCGACCAGCATTTCGACCGGGCAAAATTCGCCACCGGCGAACATTTTTCCGGGCTTCCTGCACTTTCTGTTGCTGTATTTCAGGTAATTTCCGTATCTCTAAATTTTGCGGCGTTTGCTGTGTCGGCGGTGTTTGTAATACTTGCGGCGTTTGCTGTGTTTGCTGTGTTGGCGGTGTTTGTGATATTTGTAATATTTTTTCAGTGTCGGGTTCTTCCATAACAAGACCATTTGAAATCACCGGAACCACTGAAACCGGCAATTCCAGTAACAACTCAACTGCCGGACAAGACGGAAACGAAAAATTGAACGATAAATCGTGTTGTAAATCATTTTGGCTTCGGAGCGACCAGTGAAACAGGACTTGTTGTATTTTTGTTTCTTTTTCGGCGGGAAGAATGAGATGAATTTTATCATCCGGTTCACGGACAAGCGGAACAGGTGTACCGTTTTCCAACGTCAACTGATCAATCCAAAATCCCAACGAATCAAGAGCAATAGAATTTCCGGCTTTTGATGTGCCGGATGAAGTACCGGATGAAGTACCGGATTGAATTTCAAAACGACCTTTTCCCTGAACAAGTTGCCGACCTTCCAGTTTTGCTTCAAGAACGATTCGAGTTAAACCGTTCCATTCTTCGGGATTGATTTGCCCGGATGTTTGTTTCGATAATTCCGTCCATTGTTCAAAAACATTGCGATCTAACGGCAAATAACGACCAGGTCCATAAGGCCAATCGTCAATCCGGTCTAGCGGAGCCAACCAACGCCGAAATCGAATGGGTTCCGTATTGTTTTTATTGTTTTTCTTGTTCTCTTCCTGCCCAAAACAAACTGTAACTACACCCGCAACAATAATTAGGACAAACAACACTCGGAACAAAACAGATTGTTTAACATAACGGTAAAATAACATAATGATAAAATAACATAACAGTAATAATAACGCAACGGTAATAATAACGGATAAATGTTGTCTGGTTTTAGTCGTTTGGTTTTAAATTCCGTAAACGAATGAAAAAAAGACTGATTTGTAACAATATGACGTAAACAATATGACGTAAACAATATGAAATAAAATTACGAATTTTCTGATAAGTGTGATTCGGTTATTCCGTTTCCTTCTGTTTCGGTTTCGTTTTCATCCGCAACTCCTTCAAATTCCGGTTTATCAGAGGAAGTGAAACGACATTCGGAAAGACTTCGAAACCATGTTTCCTGATGTTTGGCGAAATTTCGGGAGTTTTGTTTAATCAGATCAACGGCTTGTCCATATTTCATTTTGCCGTCGAGATAGTCGAACAATTCTTTATATCCGAGTGCTTGGCGTGCGGTTTTACCGACGGGGATTTTTCTTTCTTTGAGTTGTTTTGCTTCTTCAAGAAAACCCTCGTAAATCATTTTATCGACACGTTTATTGATTCGGGCATACAAAACATCGCGTGGTGTTTGCAAAACGTACACTTGACATTTTGATGCCGGTGTTCCGACTTCGAACTGTTTTTGAAACGAACTGATTGGTTTTCCGGTTTTTTCGTACACTTCCAATGCCCGAACAATTCGGCGAATATCGTTTGGATGAAGCCGTTTGGCGGTTACCGGATCAACTTTTTTCAACAGCCGATGTAACATTTCGGGCGGATTGCCGATCATTTTTTTCTGAAGTTGAATCCGAAATTCGACATCAGCCGGCGGACCTTCGAAAACACCCCGCAACATTCCTTTGAGATACAAGGGCGTACCGCCGACAAAAAGAACTTTTTTACCGCGAAGTTGGATTTCATCAATTTTATTGCTGGCTTCGCGAACATATTGGGCGAGGGAATATTCATCGCTGGGGTCAACAATATCGATCATGTGATGTGGAATTCCGCCGCGATCTTCCGGTGCGACTTTTGCGGTTCCTACATCCATTTCGCGATAAATTGCCATTGAATCGAGTGAGATAATTTCCGCATTAAGTCGTCGGGCTAAATTGATACCGATGCGGCTTTTCCCGCTTGCTGTCGGACCGGTCAAATACCAACACGATAATGTCAATCTGCGGAATCGTTCTAAATTTATTGGGTTCATATATTATTCCTTTTACAATATCAATACTGCAATATCAATACATAATCAATACGCAGAATTTTAGTAACTATTTAATGATTAATTTTGAATCTTGGTAAATTCTCATTTGGGAAATCTAAAAACCGTTTTTTTATTTAACCACAAAAAAAATACGTCCGCAGATTACGCTGATTATCGCAGATTATTTTTTGATAATTACGAAACAACAAAATAGACAAAAATTTTTAACTTTAACTTTATTTTTATTTCATATTTTCGTTATTTTATATTTTAAAATCATCTGCGACAATCTGCGACAATCTATGTAATCTGCGGACAATTTTATTTTTCTTCTCTGTGAACTTTGTGTTTTCTGTGGTTAATAAAAACAAATTTGTGGTTTTTAGAATTTCTCATCTTGGTAAATTCTTAAAATTGCTTGCACGAAATACTAAATTGTTTGCACGAACACTCAAACGGGCAGTTAATTATTTTCGGTTTTTAAACCGTTAATGCAAAATTTAATACAATCTTATTTGTTTACGATTGAAAATCAAGAGGTAGGCAATGTTTCTGCCAATCAATATTTACGATGAAAAAAATTTTTGTTTTGGTGTTGACAGGTTTAACGGGTCATGTATAATCACGAACAAATTAATTTCTGAATTTTTATTTTAAATTTTGGAGACCAAATTACATTTTGAAAAATAAGTTGCCCGAATTTTTGTTCGGGTATTAAAAAAATCGAGTACGTCAACAAATTTGTGATCGCTTAGGCGAACGTATTTTTCTACATGACAACCGGATTTTCCGGGTAGAAAATTACTGTGATATCATAGAGTTGCGTGGCTCCCGTTAAGGGAGCGTCGCGTTCAATTCTATAGGTATAATTCAGTGTTACAATTCGAAACTCGTAACACACCACTTTGGTCGGTGGGAAAGAACCTAACTTGTTAGCGTGTCGCTC
>JAISNF010000229.1 GCA_031276415.1 Planctomycetaceae bacterium | reverse complement strand
ACAACCTCATTTCTACCTAATTTCCTAAACAAAACAACCTCAGTAGCAAGAAGTGATATAAACAATCAACCTCATTACCTCATTAAAAAAGAACAATCATAAATGAGGTAATGAGGTTGGTTTTTAGTGGAGAGTTGATAGTTGAGAGTGGATAGTCCAACGATGGGACTAAAAGACCCAATTTTGGGATTAAAAAGAACCAATGTTCAAGCAAATTACCAGGAATTCCTGGTTCATAACGAGTTATATTAAAAGGACTTAATAACCGGACTTTTGTAAAATTCCAGTATTAACTATTTATTTTAATTTTTAACCAATTTAAAAACGAAGAACAAGATTCATTCAGTTTCGATTCCCGCCGTTAAACAAATGAAAAACACTGATTTGGCGACTAAAATGAGGTGTATTTGGTTTATTACCATCCCCTATCTTGACGTATTTTTGAGAGGTTGTAGAATTGTCCCTTGAATTAAATTCTGCGGGAATGGCGGAATTGGCAGACGCGCCAGGTTGAGGGCCTGGTTGGGGCAACTCAGTGGAGGTTCAAATCCTCTTTCCCGCACTTTTCTAAATAATATCTAATCTATAAAATTAAATAATAGATTAAAGATTCTTTTTATTTCTTATGATTTTTCACTCTTGATTTTCTTTTTTCAAAATTTTTCTTCTTCAAAATTTTCTTTTTTTCATAATCTTCTTTCCTCTTAAGCTCTTCTTGCCTCAGGATCTTCTTTTTTCAAGATTTTATTTCCTTAAAACTTTCCTTCCTTTAAAAATTTTATATTATGAAAAAATTATCTCCGGTAATTCGTATTAATGAGAATCGGTGTGTCAATTGTAATGTTTGTATTCGTGTTTGTCCGGTACGTTATTGTAACGATGGTAGTTCCGGCAACTACATTGCGTTGAATCCTGATCTTTGTATTGGTTGTGGTTCTTGTATCAGGGCTTGCACACATGGTGCAAGGGAAATTATTGATGATACGGAACGTTTTATAGCGGATCTCCAGCATGGAGTTAAAATGATAGCGGTTGTTGCGCCAGCAATTGCGGCGCATTTTCCTGAACGATATTTCCAATTCAATACGTGGCTTCGTTCTATTGGTGTTGAAGCGGTTTTTGATGTCGGTTTTGGTGCGGAGTTGACGGTTAAATCGTATCTGGAATATATCAAAGCCCAAAATCCTGAACTCGTCATTGCCCAACCTTGTCCTGCTATCGTAACATATATTCAGATTTACCGACCGGAATTGATTCCTTATCTTGCGCCGGCACATAGTCCGATGCTTCACACGATTCTGATGATTCGTGAATTTTATACGCAATATGCCGAACATAAAGTTGCGGTGATTTCACCGTGTATTGCCAAAAAGCGTGAATTTGAGGAAACGAAACTTGGTGATTATAATGTTACGATGATAAAACTGGACAATTATTTAGCGGAACAAAAAATCAATCTTGACCATCTTGAACCGACTGATTACGATAATCCGACTGCGGAGCGTGCGGTTCTTTTTTCGACGCCGGGCGGACTTATGCGCACGGCAATACGTGAAGCAGACGGAATCAAAGAAAATATTCGCAAAATTGAAGGACCGAGTATTTATCATTATTTGGAACATTTGAATGATTCCAGAAAAGCCCGCACGAATCCGCTTTTGATTGATTGTTTAAACTGTGAATTGGGATGTAACGGCGGTACCGGTACAAAATATGTTCAAAACGCTTCGCAAGATGAATTGGAATCATTGGTCGAGCGTCGGAGTAATACGTTACGGGAACTTTATCAGGAGGAACAAAAAAAATATCCTTCCGACGATCCTTACGAACTTCTTCATCAACAAATCGATACTTATTGGAAGCCGTCAATTTATGATCGGCGTTATCTCAATCTTCGTGAAAACAATTCCATTAAACAACCGACAACACACCAACAAGAACGGATTTATTCTGAAGACCTTTTGAAAAAAGACGAGAATGATGTTCTCAATTGTGGGGCGTGCGGTTATCATTCTTGCAGCGAGATGGCAACGGCGTTGTATAACGGTTTATCGCGATCAGAATTATGTTTCCAAAAACAAAATCAAGAGTTGTTGAAGAACAAGGAAATTGCCGTAACAAAATCAGAGAAACAAGAAGAATTTTTGTCTTCGTTTTTTACGACAATAGAGGGAATGGTTGATCAAGTCAAAGAGACGGCGCAATTGATGCGTGAAATCAACACGGAATCGATTGAGATATCTGAGGTTGTTTCGGTTGTTTCGAAAATTGCGAGACACACCAATCTTTTGGCGTTGAATGCTTCGATAGAGGCGGCGCGTGCCGGCAAAACGGGTGCCGGTTTTTCGGTTGTTGCAGAGGAGGTTCGCAAGTTGGCGAAATCTTCCAACGAAGCGGCGGCAAAAATTGGTGAACTGGTTGCAGGGTCAAACGAAAAAATCGCAACCGGATCGAATTTGAGTCAAAAACTGGAATCGGAACTTTTACAAATTATGGAAGAAGCCAGAAACACAATGATTGATACAACTAAAAAATAATCAAACGTTTATCATCTGCGATTATCAGCGTAATCTGCGGACGTGTTTCAATATTTATCTGCGATTATTTGCGTAATCTGCGGACGGAAATTAAAATGTGAGAACGAGACCGAATTGTCCGGTGTGGGCGGTGGAATTTTTGCGTGTTTTCCTTTTTTATTTGCAACATTTTTACTTTTATAATGATTTTTGATCTAAAATAACTTTATAAAATTAAATTTTTCTTCTCTGTGAACTCTGTGTTCTTCTCTGTGAACTCTGTGTTCTTCTCTGTGTTCTCTGTGGTTAAATAAACTGTGCTTAAATAAAAGGGCGGTTATTAGAAGTTCCCTAATGAAAATTTTAGAGACGCAAGGTATTGCGTCTCTAACGATTCTCTGCGGTTAAATAAAAAACCGGTTATTAGAAATGCGGTATCTTTTGTTTTGATTTTG
>JAISNF010000180.1 GCA_031276415.1 Planctomycetaceae bacterium | reverse complement strand
ACAATCTTTTTTATTATCGGTATCACCACATTATCGAATATGTTTTTACTTTCCGATGTTTATGCGGAAAACAAACGTCCCAATGTCATTTTGATTTATTCCGACGATCACGGAAGTCTTGACTTAGGATGTTACGGAGCAAAAGACATTATTTCACCGAACCTTGACAATCTGGCAAAACGCGGAGTTCGTTTTACACAAATGTACGCTCCTGCACCGGTTTGTTCTGCATCACGTGCGGGATTGATGACCGGAAAATTTCCTGCCCGTGCTGGAGTTCCTGGAAATGTTTCCATTATGTACAGCCGCCCCGGAATGCCAACCGAAGAAATTACTCTTGGCGAATTATTCAAGTCCGCTGGTTATACAACCGGTTTGTTCGGAAAATGGCATCTCGGTTATTCAGAAGACACCGTACCTGCGGCGCAGGGATTTGATGAATCGTATGGAATGCACGGTGGCGTGATTGACAGTTATTCTCATTACACCAGTTATGAAGGTCCAAACCGCCATGATTTATGGAAAAATGGTAAAGAAGTTTTTGAACCGGGCAAATATTTTCCGCAACGATTAACTGATGAATGTATTGAATTCATCAAAAAAAATCGTGAAAAACCATTTTTTGCGTATGTGGCATTTAACATTGCTCATTATCCGGTTGAACCATCATTCGAAAGTTGGGAAGATTACGAAAATGTCGAAGAACAGAAAGTTCCCTTTGTTAAAGAATTTCCATCGACTGTTAGTGTACGGCGATTGTATGCGGCTTTTATCACGGATATGGACAAACAAATCGGACGAATTATCAAAACTCTTGAAGAAGAAGGACTTCGTGATGATACAATTATCATCTTTCAAGCAGATCAAGGTCATTCTTTTGAAGAACGAACCGGTTACGGCGGCGGTTGGGCGGGTATTTATCGCGGAGGAAAATTCAGCCTGTTTGAAGGTGGAATTCGTGTCGCTTCTATTATTTCCTGGACAAGAAAAATTCCTGAAAACACTGTACGTAATCAAATTGTCTCCGGTTGTGATTGGTTTCCAACATTAGCGGAATTATGTAAGATTGACTATACGAGTGATTCTTTGAAAGAAGATTTGGATGGACATAGTATTGCCGAAGTCATTATTCGAAACGACGCTTCACCGCATGAACATTGGTTTTGGTACATGCCTTCGGAACGCGGAGGGCAACGAGCGTTACGAAAAGGGGACTGGAAACTCTACTGTAATCCGCTTGATCCGTCGTCATTACAGAAAATTCCTGACGAAGACAAAGAATTTTTTTTGAGTAACCTAAAAGATGATCCCAGTGAAAAAATAAATTTTGCTAAAAAACATCCAGAAATTGTAGAAGAATTGAAAATACTGATCACCCAATATAATGAACGACTAAAGAAAAAAAATAACCGTTCACAACAGTAAACAACAAGTTGATGATGTTTCGCGGAAACATTGTATTCTTTCATTTTTATTCATTTACAAACGAGGAAAATTATTATGAGACAGAGATTTGTATTGACGATTTTGTTTTTTCTTGCTACAGAAATTATTTGTGCAGCGGAGAAGCCGAATATTGTTTTTATTTACACAGATGATCAGTCGTTCAACACGATTGCATCACTCGGTAATCCTATTGTTAAAACACCGAACTTCGATAAACTCGTTAATCAGGGCGTCACTTTTACAAATGCCTATAATCAAGGCGGTTGGCACGGAGCCATTTGTGTTGCAAGCCGTTCTATGATTAACACAGGGCGGTTTCTCTGGAATGCGCAACGAAAAATTGATGACCTGCGCCCGAACAAACAAAATGAATTGACGCCGGAAAAACGTACCCAAATAGCGTCGGAGTTTTGGTCATATCATTTTAAACAGGCTGGTTACACAACTTATTTTACCGGAAAATGGCATGTTGATATTCCTGTACGAATTTTATTTGATTACGTTGGGTTGGTACGCGGCGGAATGCCTCCGACAGTGGAATCGTCTTACAATCGTCCTTTTGAAAATACGGAAGATGTTTGGTCGCCCTTTGATCCGCAATTTCAAGGGCATTGGAGCGGCGGTCAACATTGGGCAGAGGTTCTTGCCGACAGTTCTATTGAATTTATTGAAAAAGCGGCAAAACATAATGAACCGTTTTTTCTTTATCTGGCGTTCAATTCACCGCATGATCCGCGGCAAGCTCCCAAAGAATATGTTGATCTTTACCCGCAGGAAAAAATGAATGTACCGCCTAATTTTTTACCGGAAAATCCCCATAAAGAAATCATGGGTTGTCCGGCAACTCTTCGTGACGAAAAATTGGCTCCATATCCGCGTACAGAATATGCGGTGCGTGTTCATCGCCGTGAATATTATGCCATCATTTCACATCTTGATACACAAATTGGGCGAATCCTGGATGCATTGGATCAATCTGGAAAAAAAGAAAATACGTACATTTTTCTCGCAGCGGACAATGGTTTGGCAATTGGGGCGCATGGTCTTTTCGGAAAACAAAGTCTGTTTGAACATAGTGTTAAAGTACCGTTAATCATAACAGGACCGAATATTCCGCACAATAAACGAATTGAAACTCCGGTTTATATGCAGGATATTGTACCAACAACCTTGGATGTATCTGGAATTGCTGTTCCTGAACATATTCAATTCCGTACTCTTTTACCGTTGATTCACGGTCAAAAAACAGAACAATATCATGCCGTTTACGGAGCGTACATGAACCTTCAACGAATGGTACGAAAAGATGATTTCAAATTGATTATTTATCCTAAAGGAAATATTGTTTTTCTTTTCGATCTGAAAAATGATCCGGACGAAATTCATAATCTTGCAGAAAAACCAGAGTATGCCGCAAAAATCCAGGAATTGTTTCAGGAATTGCTATCGCTGCAAAAAGAAACCGGCGATTCCTTAAACCTGAAAGTCTCTCCAACTGAAAATCCGGTCGGAAGACAAAACCAAATGAATTCTCTGTGAAAGTATTCAAAATAAACAGTTACACAATTAACATAAAACAGGAAGATGAAAATATGATACGGAAAAAAACAAAACTGAATTTGTTGTTTTTTCTTTTATTTTATACGATTATTTTGTATGGATGTAACGGCGGTAAAGTTCCTTTGCAAGGGAGGGTTACATTTTCGGATGATGGTTCACCTTTGATCACTGGAATTGTGATTTTTTCCACGCCGTCATTTCAGTCGCGCGGCGAAATTCAGCCTGATGGTACGTTTCGGGTTGCTTCAACCGGTAAAAATGACGGGCTTCCTCCGGGAGAATATGAAGTCCATATTGTAAACGCATCCATAGCAAAGGAAGGAAGTCATAACGATAATCCAGAAGGTTGGATATTATTAGTGGACGAAAAATACGATTCCCCCAAAACCTCCGGGTTAAAACTTAAAGTCGATTCCAAAACCCCAAATTATGATCTCGTTGTTGATCGGTATATTGAAAAAAAGAAAAAATCAAATCCATAAAAATTACCGTAAAATTTCAGTTATTTTTTGAATTGAATTGTCAAATGGTTGAAATATTATGACTAATTTTCCGATTTCATTTTTTGATTATTCTTTTGTAACCGTTCACGGACATTTGATCATTTTTTTACATTCCATAACTAACGAAAATAAAACAAGTTATGACAAAAGTTTGAAAAAAATAATATATCACAAACTTCAATTTGATATTATTGTACTTTTTATTTTGTCGTTTTTACAATATTTGTTCAAATATTGTAAAAACAAAAAAACTGCCGTAATATATTGAAAACAAATAAGTTACAACTATTTAAAAAAACAAGGAGTTTGTAAAAGAGGATTGTGTCAAACAAAATGGCAAAAATACCCGTGAACGGTTACGAAAATTTTTACATTGCCACAAATCTTTTAATAAAATTAGCCATAACTTGTGAGTTATTATAGAGTTATAGCAAAAAAACGACCAATTTCGTCAGGAACTTCGGGTTAAGGTAACTTCTAAAAACCACAATTTTTTTAAATTAGTCCGCAGATTACGCTGATTGTCGCAGATGGATTTTAAAAAGTGTCCGCAGATTGCTGCAGATGTTTTTTAAAATTATCTGCGGCATCTGCGAACAATTTTTTTCTGTGAACTCTGTATTATCTGTGGTTAAATTCTTCTGTAGTTCAATAAAACACAGGTTATTAGAATTTACCTAAAAATAATTTTTCGCCGGAGGTTTTTAGAATTTCTTATTTATTATTTTCGGTAAGAGGCGGTGGCGGCGAAAAAAGTCTGAACCGCAAAAGATGCAATTTGTTCCGGTTTAAAAAATTCTTGTCTCGTGTCTTCCAGAATAATTTTCCGCAGAATC
>JAISNF010000176.1 GCA_031276415.1 Planctomycetaceae bacterium | reverse complement strand
AAAAATTCAACTGAATAGTTACAATTTGTTAAAAATAATTCCGAATTCCGAATTAAAAACATCCGCTAAATTTCCGTGAACGGTTACAAATAGTCAATGTTTTCTGGTAAAACGTTGGTCGGCGTACTCGCCGACAGTGAACCCTGTTTTCGGACGGAAACGGAACAACAACATTTGCCGGGTCAATGATGATAATATTGTAATCTGATTGAATTTGAATAATTACTTTATTATAATATTTGAGGCATTGAGTTGGTTCTCAAAAAATAAAAATTTGACGTAACTTTTTTTGAGATGGAGAGAATTTATGTGACAACAAATGATAAAAAAAATAATTCGTTGATATTACTTGAATTTTTTCCATTGATTATTAACCGCTGTTTACTATTTATGAAAGGTCGATTTTATGAAACGAAATGTATTGCTCGTTTGTATTCGGATGTTTCTGATTGCCGTTGTTTTTTCAGGGGCGATTTATGCAACGGAAACAATTGTCCCCGATTTGGACGGTTGGACGGTTTCCGGTAACGGAAAACAGGTTGATTCCAATATTCTGGAAATAACCGGTACAGGAAAAGGTTCCGGCGAATGGCGAAGCCAACCAATTAAACTTCAACCCGGCGGATTTTATCGTTACGCTGTTTCTTTCCAAAGTACCGATACCTCCGGCGGTTGTTTACCTTGCGGTCTTTCCGGTTTTCACCGCGATTATTCCGCACAAAAAAATCAATGGATTGATCAAACGTTTGGTTTCCGGCTTCAGGATAATGTTTCGGAATTGCCGTTCCGTGTCGGTCAATGGGAATCGAAAGGAACATTTCAATTCCGTAATATTAAACTCGAAACCGGAACACCGGTTCTGAAAGAATTTGATTTTCCGTTCGGAAAAATAAAACTCGGTGACGGCGAAACGATTTTGAACGGAGTGTACAATTTTAACGGCAAATTTTACGGTCAAAACACTAATATTCATCAACCGCTTGTTTATTCAAACGCCGGATTCAATTCAGGTCGTTGGTGTTTTAATAACGGTAACGAAGTTCTTTACCGTTTTTCGTTACCAATTCCGTTTGACGCCGCAACTGTTCAAATTAACGTTTGTTATCACAACAGCGGCGAAGGCGTTGTGGAAGTCAGTAAGGACGGCAAAACCCATTGGACGGAACTTGGTCGGCTTGACAAAATCGGAACACGCGAATTTATTGTTCCGCCAATAGCGTTTCCGCTTGACGCCGTGTACTTGCGGATTCGCGGTTTTGAAAAGAGTAATTTTCAAGTTGATTCCATTAATTTTGAATCGCCGTTTGTTAAGAGTGATTCCTTTGATGTACAAAAAATAAAAGCCGTCGGAGAAACTTTTTTAGCAACATTCACCGGAACAACAACCGAGCCAATTGATGAAATTGTTTTGACTGCGGACAATAAAATCCGTGTCGGAAAAGAATTGTTTCCGCTCAAAATTTCCGCAACACCCGGAGAAATTGAACAAAAATTCACTGTCGGTAACCGGAATTACGCACTGAAAACGAAAACACATCCGTTACATCGAAGCGATTACGGTTACGCAATTTCTGCTTCGGAGAACGCCGACATTTGGTGGAGCGAAGCCGATTGGAAAATTTCACGCGACCGGATTTCACCGGACAAAACAACGGCAAAACCAATACGAATTTCTGCTGCAAAAAACGATGTTGAAGGTTTTCAGGTTGTTGTCCGACCAAACGGTAAACCGATAAGCGGATTAACCGGAACGGTAACGGAATTAAAGAGTTCCGGCGGTACAATAATTCCAAAGGACAATGTTGAAATTTTGTACGCTTATTATCATTTTGTCCATTCAAAGACCGATGACAGCGGAATCATTGATTTTTGGCCCGATGCACTTCCGCCGTTGGATAAACCGATTAATATTGAAACGAACAAAAATCAACCGATTTGGGTGAATGTTAAAATTCCGTCTGAAACTGTTTCGGGCGATTACACCGGTTCTGTTCGTCTTCAATCTGCTGACGGGATATTGAATGTTGAAATTCCGTTTACTGTTTCCGTTTGGAATTTTTCGTTACCGAAAGAAAATCATCTTGAAACGGGTTACGGTTTTAATCCGTGGCTGGTAGCAGAGTATCACAACGCCAAAACCGACGAAGACCGCCGCCGTGTAACGGAAATGTATTTGCAATGTTTTTCCGAACACCGTATCAGTACTTACAGACCAACACCGTTTGATCACATTGGTATTAAATGGTTACCGAAAGAAAATCCGCCGCGTTGCGAACTTGATTTTACGCAATTTGATACGGAAATGAGTCGTGTTCTTGATAAATTTCGTTTTACAAATTTCAGTATTGGTGTTCCGGGTCTTGGCAGTGGTACGTTTCATGACCGAACACCGCCGTCTATTCAAGGTTTCGGCGAAGACACGTCTGAGTATAAAGCGATGATTTCCGATTATCTCGGCAAGTTACAAAAACATCTTGAAGAAAAAGGTTGGCTTAACAAGGCGTATGTTTATTGGTTTGACGAACCGGCTCCGAAGGATTACGAATTTGTTGCAGGCGGTACGGCGAAACTTGAAAAGTATGCGCCGAAACTTGCCCGAATGATTACTGAACAGCCTACCGAAGAGTTTGTCGAAACGTTAAAAAAAGCGGGAACATCCATGAATATTTGGTGTCCGTGTAGTCCGGCGCATCATACATTTGAATCCGGTATTGCCGAAAAACTCATGGAAAACGGCGCACGATTTTGGTGGTATGTTTGTACCGGTCCGAAGGCTCCTTATTGTACGCTTTTCATTGATCATCCGGCAACGGAATTGCGGGTTTGGCATTGGCAAACCTGGCAACGGAATATTGTCGGAACGTTAATTTGGGAATCAAATTATTGGCACAGTAATTCGGCATTTCCGCACAGTTTTCAGAATCCGTATCTTGATCCGATGGGATATGTATCAGGTTATTCAACACCGCTTGGCACCAAACTGAAATGGGGCAATGGTGACGGACGTTTCATTTATCCGCCGCTTTCCGCTGCCGTACCGCGTTTGAATGACGGTAAACCGAATTTTGAAAAACCTGTTTCAAGTATTCGTTGGGAAATGATTCGGGAAGGTGTTGAAGATTACGAAATGTTGTATTTGTTGCGCGATTTGTTAAAACGAAACGGCAATAAACTTTCTGCAACAGAACGCCAAAACGCAGAGGAATTACTAACAGTTCCCGAATCTATTACAAAAAAAGCAATTTCCGTATTTACAATTGATCCGCGTCCGTTACTAAAACGCCGCACGGAAATCGCTGAAATGATCGCGAAACTCAATTCACTTTGAAATCATTCCTTTCATTTTTTGTAACTATTCATAACAATAAACAAAAAGAAAGAGATTACTCAGCGGGATTTTCGTAATATTGCAACGATTGTTTTTTATTGTTGTTTCGATTTTATCTGCAACAAATTAAATCGGTTTTTACGAAAATTCCGCTGAATAATTATTGTTTTATAATAATTGTAATAATTCATTAACACGATTACAAAGATAGGTTGGTTTTTCATTTTGCAATTCTTCTCTTGTTCCATATCCATATAAGACGCCAACACAGTCGATTCTATTTTTATGAGACCCGATAATATCATATTTTCTGTCTCCCACCATTATTGTTACTTCATTTCTTAATTGATATTTTTTCAAAATGTACTTTATTATATCTTCTTTTTCGATAAAAGTTCCTTCCATATTACTTCCGATAATGTGTTTGAAATATTTTTCTATTTGAAAATATTGTACAATTTTCAATGCAAATGTTTCGGGTTTTGAGGTTGCCAGGATGCAATTTTTGTTTTTGTTATTTAATTCTTTTAATACATTTTCTATTCCTTCGTACAATATATTTTCATAAATTCCTTTTTCTGAAAAATATTCTCTATAATATCGGATGGCTTTTTGGGCGGTATTTTTATCAAAATTATAATGTTCCATAAATGATTTTTCCAATGGCGGTCCTATAAACGACTTCAATTTTTCATTATCGTTCTCAATAATGTCAAATTTTTCAAGTGAATATTTTATAGAATTTGTTATTCCCTTGTATGGATCCGTCAATGTTCCATCCAAATCAAATAATATGTTAATATAGTTCATTATTTATTGGTTTTGGATAATTCGTTTGAAAATGCTTTTGGTGACAGGGGTTGCCCGGTTGCTTGTTTGACGAATTGCGACCAATCATATTTTGCACCGGGCGCAAAAACTTTTTCTGTTAGAATTTTCCCGATTTTCGGATCATCATTTATGAATGTTTTACCGAGTGATTGCCGGAGTTGTGCTGCGAAGAGTTCGCCGAGCATGTAATTATGGTAATACACCGGAGCAATCACAAAATGTGGTTTGGACGCCCAATCACCGGCATTTCGTCCGTCGGGGCGTTTCAGTAATTGGTATTTTGTTACCATTTCCCACCACAATGTTTTTAAATCCGCATCGGGATTTTCGTACAACGCCTTTTCAAAATTTAACATTACAATTGTCCAACGGCAGAAGATTAATTGTTCGCGGATGCGTTGTTTTCGTAACGCTTCAGCGGCGGAGTGGACGGTTTTCGAATCTATTCCGGCAAAACGAATCATCCATTGTGGAGTTCGGGCTTTGGCTCCGAACATCATAGCAATTCCTTCTGTCGTAAAAATATGAGCCGAATCACGGAGATTGAACGGCAGATTTCTGTTACAGTTCAACGAGTAAACTCCATGTCCGCCTTCATGTAACACGGTATCCATCCATTCCGCCGTCGGTTTAACGTTACAAAGATTACGGACATCACCCAATGTGTCCATATCAATACTGAACGCATGTTGATTTTTTCCTTCTCTTTCAAACATATCACTCCGCTTCAAAACCTCTTCGTAAGGAAGTCCCAAATGTTTATAATATTTAACGGCAATAGCAATAATTTCTTCTTTGGTTTTATTTTTGTAAAACGAATTAGGGTCAACTTCTTTTGACGGCGGAGCCTGTTGAAAAAACGGATTATTGTAATGCCAAGGCATCAACTGATCGGCGGAAAGATTAAATTTAGCGGCGAGTTCGGCATCAAGTTCCTTTTTCATATCGGCAAAAATTGGAGCGGTTGTTTTTTCGAGTTCATCGAAAATTGCCAGAAGTTCGTCCGGCTTGTAATCTTGAAACACAATTTGCATTTCCCAATAATTTTTGAAACCGAGTTGATGTGCGGCATCGTTTCGGACTTTGGCTAAGGCAATCACCTGATCGTCAACTTCATCTCCCACTTGTTTAAGTGCTTCCCAGATTTTCCGCCGTTTCGCAGAATCGGTTTCCTTTTCGAGCATTTCGAGCAAATCGTTATTTGTATATTCCTGACCGTCAAGTTTTGGTCGTTGATTTTGAAACGTTTTTTCGATTTCCGACGACATTTCCAGTATTTTTTTAAGCAATTCCGGCGGCAATTGATTTTGTGCATACTGAAGTTCCATTCGTTCCGCAGCGCGGGCGTCAATTTCAGAAAGACCAATCGCTTTACTTCGCAAATCTTTAATCGTTACGTATTTTTCTTTATTGCTATGATATTCTGCCCATTTTAGTTTGGCGTCGGCAGATTTTTTGAACGCATTTTCTTTGCCGCTGGTCATTGCTTCCCATTCGGCATAAGTGGATTGTTTAAACAAATCAAACGCTTCTGTCTGATAAATATCTAAAAGAACTTTCAATTTAATCGCATCTTCATTCATGGTAACAATTTTTGGGGTTTGAGGGGAAATTATTGTTTTATTTCGTATTCGGTTTTGAAAGAAAAACCGATTTTGTTGAGCGTTTGCCATTGTAGCAAAATCAATCAAAAATGAAACAAACATAAACATTGACAATGTGCGAAGGAACATTTTGGACATAGTTTTTCCTCTAATATTGGGGTTAAAATGTTTTCAAAAAATTGTAATTATTTTGTAATGATTACAATTTATTACAATAAAATTTTTACAGATGGTCAATTTTATACCAGTTTTAAAATTGAAATCAAGTCCGCAACATTTACAATGTTTACTATTATTTATGATTTCCGTTTTGTAAACGAAAAAAAATTTTTTTGTTCCTGGTGTTGACAGATTTAACGGGTCTTGTATAATCGCGAACAAATTAATTTCTGAATTTTTATTTTAAATTTTTGGAGACCAAATTACGTTTTGAAAAATAAGTTGCCCGAATTTTTGTTCGGATATTAAAAAAATCGAGTATGTCGATAAATAACAAGTCGTCATTTGACGATTAGGTATTTTTCTACAGGCAACCGGATTTTCCGGGTAGAAACTTACTGTGACAGTGCAAAGTTACGTGGCTCCCGCAAACGGAGCCACGCGCGCAATTTCATAGATATACTTCAGCGTGGCATTTTGAAACCGCAATGCACCACATTTGCCGGTGGGAAAAAACCTAACTTGTTAGCGTGTCGCTCCTGTCTAGTAGCGATACTTCTGTTGCCGTTTCTCGGCGTTGAGTTTTTCCCATTTTGTAACAAAACAGATTATTATTTATGTAATCTGTAAACATGTTCCCTTTTTATTCATAAGGAGAAATACTATGAAAAAGACACTCGGTTTTGGTTTTACACTCGTTGAATTGTTGCAGATTATTTGTAATGTAATCTGTAAAATTCTTTAC